>JAFECZ010000272.1 GCA_018241905.1 Pseudomonadota bacterium | reverse complement strand
GGATCGTGTTCGGCCACGACAGGGCCGGCGTCTGCACGATCCATTCGTCGGCCGCGTACTCGGTCATCGGTCCGATCAGGATCACCAACATCAGGCAAGGCACCGCGATCGCCAGGGCTTCCGCCCAGGCCCTGGCCCGCGTGCCCCAGCGCGAGACCAGCGCGGTGGTGCGCATGTGCGAGCCGCGACGCAGCGCCACGGCAGCGCCGAGGTTGGCGAGCCAGAGAAACAGGATCGAGGCGAGCTCGTCGGCCCAGGGGATCGGGCTGTTGAAGATGAAACGCATGACCACGCCCGCCAAGAGCACGATCACTTCGCCGACCACCAGCGCGGCGGCGGGAATCTCGATCGCGTGGCCGAGCCAGGCTTCGGCGCGTGCCAGGAGCGAGCCCTCGGGAGGCGCGGGGTGGGCGTGCACGAGCGCGCTGCTCACGTCAGGCTCCCAGCGGTCGCTTGCGACTTCGGCATCGCCCGGCCTCGGGCGCCATGGTTATCAGCGTTGGGCATCTCGGTTGTCTCCTTGAGCGGGTGGATCAATGGGTCTCGAGCGTCCCAGGGGCAGCGGCCTTCGCCGAGGCCTGGATGGCGGTCGCACTGGAAGGACCGCCGCGTCCCCTAAGTTCGTGGAAGCCGATGTTCCGTGCTGGGTGACGTGACGACAAGCGAAGAGTTATCAGCCTAAGATGACAGCATTTCATCTGACGTCAGGGTTCCCCCATGGCCTCTCTTCCTCCCTTCGTGAACCTGCAGGCCTTCGAGGCCGTGGCGCGCCGGCGCAGCTTTGCGCTGGCCGCGGCCGAGCTGCACCTCACGGCCTCCGCTATCAGCCACCAGGTGGCGCGGCTGGAGGCGCACCTGGGCGTGCGCCTGTTCGAGCGCAGTGCGCACGGCGTGCGCCTGAGCGCAGCGGGCGAGCAGTACCTCACGCGTGTGAGCGGGGCGCTGCAGGCGATTGGCGCGGCCAGCGATGACCTGCGCCAGGGCGTGCGTAACAGCCTGTATGTGCACTCCACGCCCAGCTTTGCGAGCCTGTGGCTGCTGCCGCGCCTGGCTGCCTTCGCGCAGGCCTATCCCGATATCTCGCTGAACCTGTCGGCCGCGCACACACACAGCGACTTTCGGCTCGGGCAGGCCGACATCGACATCCGCTACGGCGTGCCGCAGTGGCCCGACCTGGTGATCGAGCCGCTGTTCGAGGAGCAGATCGTGCCGCTGGCCAGTCCCGCGTTCATCCGCGAACATCGCCTCAAGCGCCCCGAGCAGCTGCTGGACGTGGCGCTGATCCAGAGCAACGTGAGCGTGGTGCAGTGGTCCGACTGGTTCAAGGCCCACACCAACAAGCCCGCGCCCGAACGCTTCGCGCTGCGATTCGACCGCGCGATGATGTCGCTGGACGCCGCTGCGCTGGGCCTAGGGGTGGCGCTGGAGAGCTACACGATTGCCGGGCGGCATATACGCGAGGGCAAGCTCAGGCCGGTGCTGAGCCTGGACAAGGCCGTGCGCACCAAGGCGCACTTTGTCGTGTACCCCGCTCGCCATGAGAAGCGCGCACCGGTCGAGGCATTCCTCGCTTGGCTGCACGGCGAGGCCACCAAGAAGGCCTGAACGCAATGACTGAGGACCACGCGTGGGCGCGATCGCCTTGAGCAGGGACGCTACCCAACATCGTGTGAGCGAGTGGCATTCAAGCGCTACTCAAAGGCCGTGCCGCTCATGCGACCGTCCGACAAGCGCACGATGTCCTAACGCCAGCGCGAGCGACCTTGCGTGGAATTGGGATGTAGCCAGCCTCAGGCCCACCGCGGGCGGCGACTATCACGCGCCGTTCGGCGGACGCAAGGGTAGCAGCTACGGGCCGCGTGAGCACGGCCAATATGCGCAAGAGTTCTACACCGTGGTCAAGACGGCGTATACGCTGGCATGAGATCAAGGCCCGGCGCTGCATGGCGACGCAGGTCCGCCGCCACTCATGTACAGAAAAGTTCGGGCCGCACGCGCCCAGTGCTATCGCTGAACCATGCGCTCGGCCGCGATCTGCGCGACACGGCGCACATGGTCCTCTGACGCACGACGCGCTTCCTGCGCGTCACCCTCGCGTAGCGCGTTCACGATGCGCGCCATCTCGGCGGCAGCTTCCTCCTGGCGCCCGCTCGAGCTGATGGTCATGGCGCGCAGGCGGTTGATCCGCACGTTGAGCGACTGCACCACCTCCCACGCCATCGACATCCCCGCCTCGGTGAAGAGGGCCTCATAGAAGGCGGTGGTGCGGGCCATGACCGCGTGCAGATCACCTTTTCGAAACGCTGCCTGCGTGGCGTCATTCAGGTTGGAAAGGCGCGCAATGGCTGCAGCGTTGGCCTTTTGGGCGCACTGGAAAGCCGCATGGCCTTCCAGCAGCGCGCGGATCTCGTAGATCTGAGCCGCCTCGTCCGCCGACAGTGTGGCAACGACGGGCCCCTGCTGCGGAATCGATTCGACCAGCCCCTCGGCCTCCAGGTGACGCAGCACCTCCCTGACCACGGAGCGGCTGACATCGAGTTGTTCGCACAGCGCGCGTTCGACCAGCCGATCGCCGGGCTTGAAGTGGCCGTCGCCGATGGCCTCGCGCATCTTCTCCAGCGTCAGCTCACGCAGCGTCTTTGCGCTGCGATCGACCTTGAGTGAACTGCCAGGAGACGGTGCCATCAGAATTTCTTTACCGAAGATTGCCAAGGCACAAGTATTTCACGTCCTGGTAGTCCTCCAGCCCCTGCGGGCCGCCCTCGCGCCCAAAGCCCGATTGCTTGACCCCACCAAAGGGCGCCGTCTCGGTGGAGATCGCGCCGGTGTTGATCCCCACCATGCCCACCTTGAGCGCAGCCGCCACGCGGTGCGCGCGTGCGATGTCCCGAGTGAAGAAGTAGGCAGCAAGCCCCGCGTCCGATGCGTTGGCCTGGGCCAGCGCATCCGCTTCATCGACGAAACGAATCAGGGGTGCAACGGGCCCAAAGATCTCCTCGCGCGCCACGCGCATCTGGGCGTTGACCTGCCCCAGCACCGTGGGCGCGAAGAAGTTGCCCGGCATCTGCGCGTCCCCCTCGAGGAGCACGGCGCCCTGCTCCAGGGCGTCCATTACCAGCGCGGCCACCTTCGCCTTGGCGCGCTGGTCGATGAGCGGGCCGATGGTGACGCCCGCCTGCGACCCTTCGCCCACCCGCAAGTCCCGGACGGCGCGCACAAGGCGCTCCGCGAATTCGTCGTAGATCGCCTCGTGCACCAGGAACCGGTTGGCGCAAACGCAGGTCTGGCCCGCATTGCGAAACTTCGAGGCCATGGCGCCTTCAACGGCCGCATCCAGGTCCGCATCATCGAAGACGATGAACGGCGCATTGCCGCCCAACTCCATGCTCACCCGCTTGACTGTGTCGGCACATTGGCGCAGCAGCAACCTTCCAACCGCGGTCGAGCCGGTGAAGGTCAGCTTGCGCACGGCCGGATTGGCCGTCAGCTGTGCGCCGATGGCCACCGCATCGCCGAGCACGACATTGAGAACGCCGTGCGGCACACCGGCCAGAGTTGCGAGCTTGGACAGGGCCAGGGCCGACAGCGGCGTCTGCTCGGCCGGTTTGGCCACCACCGTGCAGCCGGCCGCCAGGGCCGGCGCCAGCTTGCGGGCCAGCATCGCGTTCGGGAAGTTCCACGGCGTGATGGCAGCGACCACGCCCACGGGCTCGCGAACCGTGCTCAATTGCTTGCTTAGGTCGTGCGACGGGATCACCTGTCCGTAGGCGCGCCGGGCCTCCTCGGCGAACCACTCCACGTAGGAGGCGCCGTAGAGAATCTCCGCGCGGGCCTCGCCGATGGGCTTGCCCATCTCCCGGGTCAGCAACTGCGCCAGCGGCTCGAGGTGCGCCAGGATGAGAGCGTGCCAGCGCTTGAGGATGCGCGAGCGCTCGTGGGCCGGTTGCGCGCTCCACTGCGGGCGCGCACGCTCGGCCGCCGCGATGGCCTCGCGCGCATGCTCGGCGCCCAGGCACGGCACGCGCGCCAGCAGCTCGCCGGTTGCTGGATTTCTCACCTCGTAGGTGGCCTCGGTCTCGATCCATTGCCCGTCGATCAGGCAACGCGTCTCGCGCAGTTCGTTGTCGCTCAGCAAGGGCATCAGCATCTTCAGCGTTGAAAAAAAAGAAAAAGGATCGGGTCGTCGCAAAAATGCCGGTGGCGGGCGCCGGCGCGGGCACCCGCGGCCTGGCCGGACCGTTCGCAACCGGGCTACGGGGCGAACCGCGTTAGCGGTAGGCGATGGGGTGCGCCAGCCAGCGCTCGAGGCTGGCATTGACCGCCTGGGGCGTGGTGACGTTCATCATGTGGCGCGCACCCGCAATGACTTCGGTGTGGGCGTGCGCCACCTCGCGCGCCATGGCGCGAGACATCTCCGGCGAGGAATTGGCGTCGTGCTCGCCCGTGAGGAACAAGGTCGGCATGGACAGGCGATGCAGCCTTCCCGCATGCACCCGGTCCGACTGGGCAAAGATCTCGTAGGCGCGCGAATAGCCCGCCGGCTGCACGGTGCGCAGGTAGCCGGCAATCTGCGCCGCCATGGGCTGCAGCTGCGTGGGCACCGGATGGTCGAACCAGCGCTGGATGGTGGAATCGATGGTCGCCGCGACGCCCACCTCATGCAAGGTCCTGGCACGCTGCACGACGGCATCGCGCTGCTCGGGGGTGCGCTGGAAGACGGCGTTGAGTGCCGCCACACGCAGCACCTTGCCCGGCTGGCGCAGCGCAAACTCGAGCGCCACCAGGGCCCCCATCGAATGGCCCGCGACATTGGCCGCCGGCACACCGAGGTGGCCCAGGAGCTCGTCGAGCTGCTGAGCAAACTCGCCCAGGTCCGCACCCGGCGAGGGCAGGCGGCTGGTGCCGTGCCCCAGCATGTCGTAGGCGATGACCTGGTGCGTGTGCTGCAGGGCCGCGATCTGCGGCGCCCAGACTCCAAACTGCATGCCCACGCCATGGATCAGCACCACGGGCTCGCCGCGACCCGTGACCTGGTAAGTGGTGCCGCCCGGGGTGCGACCCAGGGTTTCTTCTTCAGGCATTGTTGCTGCCCAGTTCTTTGAGGTCCTGGTAGCGGTCGCCGATCCGGTGGTGGGGACGGCCACCCACCGAGGCACCCAGCGCGACCACGATCTCGTCGGGCGCCGGTGCATCGTTGATGGCGAACTGCAGCGTCAGGTAGTGAGAGCGCTTGCCTTCGTCGTCCTTGTGCATCATGGGAATGGCGATCGAGCAGTTCGGCCCGCCGCGCACGTTGGTGAAGCTCAGGTAGCTCTTGGCGCCCACCGCCTTGCGGTAGAAGTTGCCAAAGCGCAGCGTATGGATGAGCGCGGAGGCATGTTCGATCTCACCGGCGGTGCCGACCACGGCCGCCTTGCCATAACCCTCGACCGCCTCGCCCGAGCCGACCAGGCGCAGGATGCTGTCAGTCAGCAATTCGCCCAGCACCGGCGCCACCGCGCGGATCTCGGGCTGCAGGTCCTGCACGAAGCCGCGGCCGGCCCACGGATTGGCCAGCACAGCGGCTACGCCGAACATGACCAGCGGCTGCGGCGCGCCTTTGCCGCCCTCGATGCGTGTGTCTTCGACATAGGTGACGATTTTTCGGATACGAGCGTCCATGGGAACTCCTGTTGGGTTGCGTTGTGTCGCGTTTGGAAAATGAATCGGATGAGGGGCTGGCGCGGCCGTGCCGTGTGCAACGAGGCCGGCTTACTCCGGCTTGATGTTGGCGGCCTTGACGACGGCGCGGTACTTCTCGGCTTCGCCCGCCATGAACTTGCGCAGGCTGTCCGCGGGCTCGCCGGAGGCCGTGACGCCTTGCTCGGCGAACTTCTTGCGCACCTCGGGATTGGCCAGCGCCTTTTGCGCGGCTGCCTGCAGCTTCTGGGCGACGTCGCTGGGCGTCTTGGCCGGCAGGAACAGTCCGAACCAAACGCCCAGGTCGAAGCCCGCCAGGCCCGGCTGCTTGCCCAGCGGCGGGATGTTCGGTGCCAGGTCGGAGACCTGCGCGCCCGTGGTGGCCAAGGCCTTGGCGCGGCCGGCCTTGATCGAGCCATTGGCGGCGCTGAGCGTCGAGATGGCCAGGTCGATCTGCCCGCCCATGAGGTCAACCAGGGCCGGTGATGCGCCGCGGTAGGGCACATGCGTGAGCGCAACGTTGCCGCGGATCTTGAGCAGCTCGCCAGCGACGTGCATGGGCGTGCCATTGCCAGCGGAGCCGTAGCTCAGACCGCCGGGCTTGCTCGCCGCCAGCTTGAGCATCTCGGCGACGTTGTTCACCGGCAGCGACGGGCTGGCCAGCAGCACCATCGGCCCGGTCGCCACGAAAGCCACCGGCAGCAGGTCCTTGGTAGCGTCGTAGCTGATGGAAGGATTGATGATCTTGTTGATCAGGATCTCGGAGCCCGACCCCAGAAGCACCGTGTAGCCATCGGGCGCCGAGCGCACCACGCGCTGGGTGCCCACCACGCCCCCTGCCCCAGCGACGTTTTCGATGACCACCGGTTGCTTGAGTTCCTCGGTGAGGACCGGCGCCAGGCTGCGCGCGATGATGTCCGAGCTCCCGCCAGGCGTGAACGGGACGATCAAGGTGATGGGCTTGTCGGGGTAGGCGGCCTGCGCTGGCGAGGCGCCCCCCAGGAGGGCAATGACAGCGCAGGCGCACAGCGCCGACGTGCGCCAAGGCGCACGGTTCAAGGCGGTGCGTACGATTTTGTTGAGGAAGGCCATGGGACGTCTCCTTTGTGTATTCCATCCGATGGTATACCATCATACAGCCACAGACAAGTCGGCCGCGGTTCAGTCAGTTTGGGGCGCGCCGCCAAGCGCATGCACCATGGTTAAGTGTTTACTCCAATTTAATGGAGAAAATACTTACTTAATATCTGGCACGAGTCCTGCGAGACCTCTCCCATGGTGAGCCCCGGGCGCTGCGGCGTACGAGGCCTTGAGAAGGAGCCCCACGATGAATGCCCCCTC
>JAFECZ010000271.1 GCA_018241905.1 Pseudomonadota bacterium | reverse complement strand
CCGCGATGGTCTGAGGATCGAATTGACCAGCGGCCTCGTCGCGGTGAAGGACGCCGACGGCCAGACGCAGTCGGTCTTCCAGATCGTGGTCCACAACAAGGGGAGCACCACGGCGAACATCAAGAGCTATGGCTTTGTCGTGGACGGTCACACCCACGCCTACCACGATCCATTTTTTACCGCTCCCGTCGCTGTGGGTCCTGAACGCGAGCAACGGCTCTTCATTCCCGTCGCGCGTTGCATGGAAGGACAGCCCTTCGTTGAGCTTGGCACCGGGCAGAAGATCCTGGGCCATGCGCTGCCCCTGCTCAAGCCGCTGCATTTTCCGCGCGGCAAGCCGCAGGAGGTGCAGCCCATCAAGACCCGGGACCCCACCCTGGTCCAGATGGTGCAACGGGGATCCGAGCTTCAAAAGATCGGCAAGAACCGGGAGGCCATCCGCCTGTTCGAAGGCGCAATCGTGATCGCCGACGACGCGATCGAAACAGCGCAGATCCTCAATCTCACGGCGGACAGTCACTTTCGGCTGGGCGAGTACGCGCAGGCGCAAACCAAGGCTCTTGCCGCCTTGGACAAGGCCCACGACTGCGGGGCCAAGCAGGAAGCCGGCCTGACCCATTGCCTGCTGGGCGAGACAGCCCTCAAGCTGGGCGAATGGGGAAGCGCGGCCGCACACTTCGACGAGGGGGCCGAAAGCTTCTTGCAAGCTGGCAACGAGCAAGCGGCCCGCAGCGCGCTTGCTCGGCTCTCCGCGATCCTGGGTCAACGCACCGATGCGGAAAGCGCGGATTTCTATCGCCAGCTCGCCGCGGAGTTGCGCGCGAGTGGATCGGGTCTGACTGACACCCGCCCAGCCCCACCGCCCGTCCAGTGATCGGGAGGTCGGTCGAACGACCGGGTACGCTGCATACCAGCCCCTACGGGTTAGACCTCGAAGGTTGCGCATGCAGGCCATCGTGTTCGAGCCATCGCGCGACGCTGAGCATCCCATCTTGATTTCGATTCGTGTCGAAGTCGAGAACGAGCACTCCGATCCGGATACCGACCTTCTTGGTTTACGCTGGCAGTTATGCGCAGCCATGCTGCCGGCGCTCTTCCTGAGAACTATAGGACACAGTGACCAAGCCACTCATCACGCAAGTCATCATCGGCCTCGCAATGGCAAGCCTGGGCGCGGCGCATGCCCAGGCGCCCAAGGCAAGCGTAGACGCGCCGGCCACACAGGTCACCCCGGACAACTTCGTGCGGGCCGAAACCGACATGTACCTCGTCAACCTGATCAAGAAGGGCGGCGTAGGTATTGGCAAGCTGCAAGCCCAGCGCGAGCCCGCGTCGGTCGAGGACCAGGCCGTGGTCCGACCCAACCGGGACACGCTGTACTCCACCGGCGTGTTCGACCTGGACGCCGGCCCGCTCACCATCACTTTGCCCGATCCGGGCAAGCGCTTCGTGTCGATGCAGGTGATCAATGAAGATCACTACGTGCCCAACGTCTTCTATGGCGGCGGCACGCATACGCTGACGCGCAAGAACGTAGGCACGCGCTACGTGGTGGTGGCCATGCGCGCGCTGGTGGACCCCAACAGCGCGGCGGACCTCAAGCAGGTGCATGCCTTGCAAGACGCCACCCAGGTCAAGCAGAAGTCACAAGGCAAGCTGGAACTGCCCAACTGGGACCCGGCCAGCCAGAAGAAGGTGCGCGACGCGCTGCTGGCGCTGCAAGCCACCGCGCCGGACTTCAAGGGTGCCTTCGGCAAGGAGGGCGAGGTCGATCCGGTGCGGCACCTGATGGGCACCGCAGCCGCTTGGGGCGGCAACCCCGACAAGGACGCGATGTACCTCAACATCACGCCCGAGAAGAACGACGGCAAGACGGTCTACCGCCTCAGCGTCAAGAACGTGCCGGTGGACGGCTTCTGGTCGGTCAGCGTCTACAACGCCGAGGGCTACTTCCAGAAGAACGAGGCCAACGCCTACGCCCTGAACAGCGTCACGGCAAAGAAGGGCGCGGATGGCGCCGCCACGATCCAGTTCGGTGGCTGCGAGGCGCAAACGGTCAACTGCCTGCCGACCATGCCGGGCTGGAACTACACCGTGCGCCTATACCGCCCGCGGGCCGAGGTGCTCAGCGGCAAGTGGACCTTCCCGCAACCCCAGGCCATCAACTGAGCCGGGGGCTGGCATCCTCCCCCACAAGAAAAACACCTTCAAGGAAGTGACTCGATGAACAACAAGAAGATCCTGGCCGCGTTCGCCCTGGCTGGCGCAGCGCTCGTTGCCCATGCGCAAGCTCCTTCCGCCAACGACCTCGACCGCCGGATGGCCGAGAGGCGCGCGGTGGACGCCGTCATCTGGGGCATGCCGGTCGTCAACTACGACCTGATGCTGCAGGAGATGCTGAAGAAGACCCAAGGCAAGGTCGGCCAGGTGATCTACTGGGGCCGTCCGCTGGACTCGAAGAACCAGACGCTCACGCCCAATCCTGACGCGCTGTACTTCATGGTCTTCTTCGACACCAAGGATGGCCCCGTGGTGCTCGACCTGCCGCCGGGCGACAGCAAGGGCTCGTTCAACGGCAACATCGTCACGGTGTGGCAGATGCCGCTCGAAGACGCCGGCCTGCTGGGCGCGGACAAGGGCAAGGGCGGCAAGTACCTGATCCTGCCGCCCGACTACAAGGGCACGCCGCCCAAGGGCTACTACGTGCTGCGCTCGGACACCTACGCTGGTTATGCGCTGGTGCGCTCCAACCTCAACAGCCACAGCGACGCCGACGTGGCCAAGTCGGTGGCCTATGGCAAGCGGATGAAGGTCTATCCGCTCGCGCAGGCGGCCAAGCCGCCGGCGACCGTGTTCACCGACGTCAAGGACGTCGACTTCGACTCCACCATCAAGTACGACGCGAGCTTCTTCGAGCACCTGGACCGCATCGTGCAGCACGAGCCATGGCTGCAGCGCGACCGCGTGATGATCAATGCGCTCAAGGCCATCGGCATCGAGAAGGGCAAGGCCTTCCAGCCCGATGCCGCCTCACGCTCGATGCTCGACTCGGCGGCCAAGGAAGCCGGCGCCTGGCTGGAGAAGCGCTATGACGCAGGCCTGCCGCCTTTCTTCTCGGCCACCAGCCACTGGACCTTCCCGGCGCCGCAGGACGTGGTGAAGGCCCAGCAGGACGGCTTTGCCGACCCCAACGTCTATCCGATCGACGACCGCGGCATGGCCTACAGCTACGCCTACATCGGCATCAAGCGGCTGGGCGTCGGGCAGTTCTACCTGATCTCCATTCGCGACAAGGACGGCGACGCCTTCGACGGCGGCAAGAACTACCGCCTGAGCGTGCCGCCCAATGCGCCGGTCAAGCAGTATTGGTCGGTGACGGCCTACGACCGCCAGACGCACGCGCTGATCCGCAACATGCCGCGCGCGAGCCGCTCCTCGCAGATCCCCGAGCTTCAGAAGAACGCCGACGGCTCCATCGACATCTACTTCGGCCCCAAGGCGCCCGAGGGCAAGGACGTCAACTGGATCCCCACCGACCCGGCGCGCAGGTTCGAGCTGATGTTCCGCACCTATGCGCCCACGCAGGCGCTGTTCCAGAAGCAGTGGGTGCTGCCGGATGTGGAAAAGGTCAGGTAGAGAGAGCCGGCGCAGGCGGCATCCAGCGCCCGCGTGAAAAGACCTTGGCATCAAGGCGTCCGCTATTCTTCGAATCCACAACGTCATCCAGGGGTTGATCCTTGCATTCCATTCGCTCAAGCCGCCACCAAACGCTACGGACAGGACTCGCCCTGGCAGCCAGCCTGGCGCTGAGCCTGCCGCTGCAGGCCGCGCCACCGACAGCGGCCCAGGTTCCGGGGCCGCTCGCCGGAGCGCGCATCAGCGAGGCATACGCGCGCGCCACGGCCCGCTCGCTCTACGTGTGGGCCTGGCCCATGGTGAACATGTACAACCGCCGGCTGGGGATGAAGGACATCCCGCAACCGGGGCGCCTGAATGACGCCCTGCCCGCCGCGCCACTGAACCGGGTGAGCATGCTGTCGGACTACGTCACGCCGATGGAGCGCGACGTGGCCTGCCCGAACCAGGACGTGGTCTATGGCGGCGGCCCGCTCGCGCTCGACATTGAGCCGGTGGTGGTGCAGGTGCCCGACTTCGGCAGCCGCTTCTGGGTCTATCAGGTGGTGGACCTGCGCACCGACAGCTTTGCCAGCCTGGGCAAGATGTACGGCACCAAGCCGGGCTTCTACCTGCTGGTGGGGCCCGACTGGAAGGGCCCCGTGCCCAAGGGCATCGCCGGCGTGTTCCGCTCGCAGAGCAACACGGGCTTCATCATTCCGCGCGTGTTCATGGACGACACGGCGGCAGACCGCGCGGCGATCCAGCCGTTGATCTCGCAGATCGACGTCTATCCGCTATCCCAGTTCGACGGCAAGATGAAGCGCGTCGACTGGGCCAGGACGCCCGCCATTCCGGGGCCGCCGCCGCCAGCCGACGGCAGCGAGGCGCCGAAGGTCATTCCGTCCAAGTTCTTCGACGAACTGCCTCTGGCCCTCCGGGACGCCAGGCCCTTGCCCGGCGAGGAAGCCCTGTATGCCCAGGCGCGCGGCCTGTTGGCGGCCGCCAAGGCAGACCCGGCAATCAAGGCGGCCATCGACGACGAGGCTGCCAAGACCGAAAAGGACACCATCGGCCCGATGCTGCAGTTTCATAACTTCGGCATCCCGCTGCCCTTCGGCTGGACCGTCGCGCGCAATGGCGCACAGTTCGGCACCGACTACTACACCCGCACGGCCGTCGCGCGCTCCAACATCTTCGTCAACAGGGCGAGCGAAGCCAGCTACTTCTACCAGGACTTCGACGAGTCCGGCGCGCGCCTGAGCGGTGGCAAGCGCTACACCGTGACTTTCGCCAAGGGCACGCCGCCGGTGAAGGGCTTCTGGTCCATGACCATGTACGACGCGCAGCACTTCTTCGTGTCCAATCCGATCAACCGCTATTCGCTGGGCACCAAGAACAAGGACCTGAAGCGCAACGCGGACGGCTCCCTCACGCTGTACGTGCAGCCCGAGGCGCCGAGCGACCCGGACCAGCGGGCCAACTGGTTGCCCTCGCCCAGGCAGGGTGACTTCTCGTTGTACGTGCGCGCCTATTGGCCCGAGCAGGCCGCGCTCAACGGCCAGTGGACGCCGCCGCCGGTGAGAGTGATCAATTGAATGATGAATCGCAGGGCCGCCTCGCCCCTCACTCCACCGTCACGCTCTTGGCCAAATTGCGAGGCTTGTCCACGTCCGTGCCGCGAGCGCACGCCGTGTGATAGGCCAGCAGCTGCAGCGGCACCACGTGCAGCAGCGGGCTCAAGGCGCCGTAGTGCTCGGGCATGCGGATCACGTGGATGCCGTCGCTGCTCTCGATGTGCGTGTCGGCATCGGCCAGCACGTACAGCACGCCGCCGCGGGCACGCACTTCCTGCATGTTGCTCTTGAGCTTTTCCACCAGCGTGTCGTTGGGCGCCACGGTCACCACCGGCATCTCGCTGGTCACCAGCGCCAGCGGGCCGTGCTTGAGTTCGCCGGCGGCGTAAGCCTCGGCGTGGATGTAGGTCACTTCCTTGAGCTTGAGCGCGCCTTCCAGCGCAATCGGGTAGTGCAGGCCGCGGCCCAGGAACAGCGCGTTTTCCTTGCGCGCAAAGTCCTCGGCCCAGCTGATGATCTGCGGCTCCAGCGCCAGCACCGACTGCAGCGCCACCGGCAGGTGCCGCATCTGCTTGAGGTATGAGGCTTCGTCCTCGGCCGACAGGCGCCCCTTGGCCTGGGCCAGCGCGAGCGTGAGCAGGAACAGGCCCGCCAGCTGCGTGGTGAAGGCCTTGGTCGAGGCCACGCCGATTTCCACGCCGGCGCGCGTGATGTAGGCCAGCTTGCATTCGCGCACCATCGCGCTGGTGGCCACGTTGCAGATGGTGAGCGTCTCTTCCATGCCGAGGCTGCGCGCATGCTTGAGCGCCGCCAGCGTGTCGGCCGTTTCGCCGGACTGCGAGATGGTCACCACCAGCGTCCTGGGGTCGGGCACCGATTCGCGATAGCGGTATTCGCTGGCGATCTCCACCTGCGTGGGGATCTTCGCGATGCCTTCGAGCCAGTACTTGGCGGTGCAACCGCTGTAGTAGCTGGTGCCGCAGGCCAGGATGAGCACCTTGTCGATGTTCTGGAACACCCGGTGCGCGCTGGCACCGCTGCTCTTCTGGCCGTCCTGCGGAAGGCCGTCGAACAGTTCGGGCACCACGCCCTGCACGCCTTCGAGCGTGTCGGCAATGGCGCGCGGCTGCTCGAAGATCTCCTTTTGCATGTAGTGGCGATACGGCCCCAGCTCCGCCGCGCCGCTGTGCGCCACCACCCGGCGCACCGGGCGCGTGACGCTCTTGTGGGCGCGGTCGACGATCCAGTACTTGCCCGGTTGCAGGTCGACCACGTCGCCTTCTTCCAGGTAGATGATCTGGTCCGTCACGCCGGCCAGGGCCATGGCGTCGCTGGCCAGGAAGTTCTCGCCCTCGCCGCCCTGGCCCACACCCAGGATGAGCGGCGAGCCGGCGCGCGCGCCCACCACGCGATGCGGCTCGTCGCGGCAAATGGCGGCGATGGCGTAGGCGCCGTGCAGTTGCTTGACGGTGGCCTTCACCGCTTCGAACAGGTCGCCGTCGTAGTGGCTGTCGATGAGGTGCGCGATGACCTCGGTGTCGGTCTGGCTCGCAAAGACGTAGCCGCGCGCCTCGAGGGCTTCGCGCAGGGCTTCGTGGTTCTCGATGATGCCGTTGTGAACCAGCGCCACGCGTGCGGGCTTGGCGCTGTCCGGACCTTCGTGCGGGCCGCGGCTGAAATGCGGATGGGCGTTGTGCACGGCCGGTGCGCCATGCGTGGCCCAGCGCGTGTGGGCGATGCCGGTCAGGCCCTCGACCTTGTCTTCGTTCACCTGGGTCAGCAGGTCGGCCACGCGCGAGGTGGTGCGGGTGCGGCTCAGGCTGCCGCCGGCATGCACCGCCACGCCGCAGGAGTCATAGCCGCGGTATTCCAGGCGCT
>JAFECZ010000270.1 GCA_018241905.1 Pseudomonadota bacterium | reverse complement strand
TGGTGATGGGCCTGTGCGACCGCGTCACCGTGCTCGACTACGGCAAGCAGATCGCGGAAGGAACCCCGGCAGAAGTGCAGAAGAACGAAAAGGTGATCGAGGCCTACCTCGGCACCGGAGGACATTGAGATGAGCAAGACTCTGCTGAAGGTGAGCGGCCTGAAAGTGGCCTACGGCGGCATCCAGGCCGTGAAGGGCGTGGACTTCGAAGTGCGCGAGGGAGAGCTGGTGTCGCTCATCGGCTCCAACGGCGCCGGCAAGACCACCTCATGAAGGCCATCACCGGCACCCTGCCGCCGCTGGGCGGCGACATCGAGTTCCTGGGCAAGAGCATCAAGGGCCGGGGCGCCTGGGACCTGGTGTCCGAAGGCCTGGTCATGGTGCCCGAGGGCCGCGGCGTGTTCACCCGCATGACCATTACCGAGAACCTGCAGATCGGTGCCTTCATCCGCAACGACAAGGACGGCATCGCGCAGGACATCGAGCGCGTGTTCGCCACCTTCCCGCGCCTGAAGGAGCGCGCCACCCAACTGGCCGGCACCATGTCGGGCGGCGAGCAGCAGATGCTGGCCATGGGCCGCGCGCTCATGGCGCGCCCCAAGGTGCTGCTGCTGGACGAGCCGTCGATGGGCTTGTCGCCCATCATGGTCGACAAGATCTTCGAGGTGGTGCAGGAGGTCTACAAGCAGGGCGTGACGATCATGCTGGTCGAACAAAATGCCAGCCGCGCACTGCAGCTGGCCGACCGCGGCTACGTCATGGAATCGGGCCTGATCACCATGAACGGTGACGCCAAGGCCATGCTCAGCAACCCGAAGGTGCGAGCCGCCTACCTGGGCGAGTAGATGTTCGGCATCTCTGGAGAAGTTGCGAACCGCGCGACATTCACATGAAGAACGCACACTGGCGCTGCGCTCCTAGTAGTTTCCTTCGAGTCCTGCTTCTTTCGCGGAGGGCGGGGTGCTGTCCTTGGAGAGTACGGGCAGGGTCGATATTTTTTTCAAGCGCTGAGCCATGCCTAACGCACGTAGCCGTGAGCGCCTCGTTCATGGGCCTTCGCCAGGATCACCCTTCGTCGAGCATCCGCCCGGCCTGGCCGGCCAGTGTCGCCTCCGCCCGGAAATACCCCACCACGGTAGCCACGCTCTGGTGGCCCGTCAGGGCCATGGTTTCGGGCAGAGGCATGTTCTGACGCCCGGCTTCGGTCACAAAGCCCGCCCTGAGGGAATGCGCGGAAAAACTCCCTTCGACCCCCGCGAGCGCACAGCGTTCCTTCACGATGTCGCGCACCGCGGCGGCCGCCAGTGGCTCGGCCAGGTGCCCGCCGCGGCGGATGCGCCTAAAGATCGCGCCCTCGCGGATGCCGTGGGCCTGCAGCACCGCCAGCCACTCGCGCATGGCCGCGGCGGCGCTGCCCACCAGCGGCTTCACGTCCTCGGGTCGCAGGTCCCCGCGCTGGTTGGTCTTGGAGTGGGTGAGGGTGTAGAGGAAGGCGCCGCCATCCACGCGCTGGAGGTTCTCCAGCACGGCGGCGCTCACCTCCGAGCGCCGACGCCCGCCGGTGGACCAGGCAAACAGCAGCAGCGCGCGGTCGCGCTTGCCCTTGAGCGACGCGTCGCAGGTGGCCAGCACAAGCTGCATGGGGTCGCGGGTGAGGGCGCGCTGGCGCTTGGGAGCCGCGCCGCGCTGGGCGTAGGCGCGGCGGGTGCGTGCCAGCAACTCACGCACCAGGGGATCGGCGCAGGGGTTGGGCCCGTCCCCCGCGCTGGCGCCACTGGAGGAGGGGGCGCCCGGTGGCACGGGGGGCGTCGCCGCGGCGTTGGCGCCTTGGCGTGCGGCCTTGATGCCTGATGGACTGGGTGCTGCAGCGCCGCCCATCACCCGCGACCGAGCCATCTGGTGCGCCTTGGACAGCACGGCGATGCGGTGCACCAGGGTGTTTAACGCCGGGGCGCCCAGCTTGCCCTTGTAGCCATGGGCCACCAGCGCGGCGTCGATGTCGGGGGGCAACTCGGTGACCAAGGCCGCGGCGGGCTTCTTGCGCGGTTTACGTGGACCGCGTCCTTCGGATGAAGCGCGGACCGGGTCGGCGCTGGCGTCTTGATGTGCGCCCTCGACGCTGCTCGGCGCGGTGGCATCGAGCGTTGGCTTCAGTGCTTGGGCGGGCCAGGCGTCGTGCGCTGCAACGCTGCTGTTCGGTGGCTCGTCGCGGCGGCGCGCCGCGTGATCGACGATGAACTGGACCACCACCGGCACGGGCACCGGCAGCGTGAGCGCGCCGCCGTAGCGCGCGGCGTACCAGGCGCACCAGTAGCGCATGGCCGAGCTGTATGACAAGCGCGTGTTGGTGGCTTCACCCTGGCGCAGCAGCGCGCGCGCGGCGCCTTCGGCGGTGGCGGTGAGCTGCTGCGGATCGAGCGCGCCGCGGCGCTGGGCGAGCGGCACCAACTCGTGAAGGGGATGGCTGGGCGGGTGGATGGGATGACCCGGGGGGCGGGCCGCCGGCGGGCGCGCCCGGGCGGCAATTTCGGCCACGTCGAGGTGCGCGGCCTCGAGGCCTGGCGTGACGCCCGACGACGCTGGCGGCTGGGCGGGTGCGTGCGTGGTCATTATGATATGTATGGCGTATGATTCATTACATCATACATGGATAAGTCACGATAACATTCCCTTATCGTGGGTAAAAGAGGGCGCTCAAAGAGTACCGCAGTTCGAGAAGTTCGAGGGTGGTTTTTGAAGGGTTGCAGGCCTCGGAGGCCTTGAAAGGATGCGAATGAACCAGGTGACGGAATTCAGGGGGCGCGGGATCCAGGAAGCGGACGTCTTCGCGGCCGCGGACGCGCTGCTGGCCGAGGGCAAGCGGCCCACCATCGAGCGCGTGCGCCTCACGATCGGGCGCGGCTCGCCCAACACCGTCAGCCCCATGCTGGAGAAATGGTTCGCGACGCTGGGTGAGCGCCTGGTGAGTCACCAGGCGGGGACCGGGCGCTCGGCGGCGGGCAACGATGACGGGCACGGACTCCAGGCCATGCCGGTGGGCGTGCGCAATGCGGCGCAGCTGCTGTGGGAGACCGCGCGGCGCGAGGCCGAGGAAGTGCAGCGGGTCGACACAGCGGCGGTGCGCGCGCAACTGCAGGCGCGTGAAAAATCGCTGGCGGAGGCCCAGGGGGTGCTCGCACAGCGGGAGGACGCCTTTGCACAGGCACGTGTGAGCCTGGATGCGGCGCTGGCGTCCTCTCAGCAGGCGCGCGAGACGCTCGAGCGGCAACTGAAGGACCATGCGATCGAGGCGCATCGGGTGCGCGGCGCTCTGGAGGACGAGATCAAGCGATTGACCGCCCTGCTCTCTCAGGCCACCGAAGCCCAGGAGCGATTGCGGGGCGAACACGCGGAAGCGCTGGCCACCAAGGACCAGGACCTGCGCCGCGCTGAAGAACGACACGCCGCCCAGGAGCGGCGCATGCTCGAGGAGGTCGATCGCGCGCGCCAGGCGGCCAAGCAGGCCGACGCGGGGTTTGCGCGGGAGCAGCAGCGCCGCGTCCAGAGCGAGGAAGCGGCGGCCCAGACGCTGGAGGCTGGGCGCCAGCGTCTGCGCGAAACGCAGCAGGCCGCGCAGCAGATCGAGCGCGAGCTGCGCGAGAGTCTGGCCGCAAAGGGCATCGATCTGGCGCAGGCGCGCGCCGAAAGTGCCGCGCAGCAGGACCGCCTGGCCGCGCTGCAGCTGCGCATCGACGAGGAGCGCGGTGCCCATGAGGCGACCCGGCAGCTGCTGTCGGCGGCGATGGCCAAGCCCCAGACTGCGCCTAAAAAAGCGACGCCGCGTAGCAAGCGAGCCAAGCCAGCGAGCGGGACCTAGCGCCCAGGTACCCAGCTGCATCGCGTTTCTGGACCGATCCACTCCAACACTGGGCGCTTCAACTCGAGCGACTGGAACGAGCTGGATGCGGTCGAATTCGAGTCGTGACGATCTATATGTAAGTCACTGTCATTAAACGACTTTTTCCGATGCGTCTGCTTCGCTGCTCACGAACTGGCGCGCCCTTTCGGGTGCAACGCGAGGACCTCACCGGGATGGGTTTGTCGAGGTGAATTCGTGGTTAATATGTGGTCGAACCGTGTTTGGTGCTCGGTTCAAATATAATCACAGGCTCATCGAAATCCCAGCCACACGGAGGTAACTGCTCATGGCCGCAATGAGTCTCTTTGATTCCGTGCCGACAGACGCTTTCCAGTTCGGCTACGGACCGCAGTTTGATGCCCGCAAGGTGTCCGAGGCACTGCACCTGAGAAAGGAAGACGTCTCTCACCTGGCGTCGGTGTCGGTCAAATCCGTTCGCTACGACGACGCGATTCCAGAGCAGGTGCGCGAGCGCTTGGCGGAGATCGCGAACACCATGAACCTGGTCGCATCCACGTTCGACGGCGACGCGGCCAAGACGGCGACATGGTTCCTGACGCGCAATCCCCTGCTTGGTGATGTGTCCCCGCGGGACATGATTCGCCTGGGCCGCTATGAACGGCTTCGGCGCTTCATCATCAACGCAATGCGCGAGCGCGATACGCAGCGCTACGAGCCTGAAGTGTCGGCCTGACGGCTCGGCTGACTTGAGACGTGCCAAAAAGAAAGATCCCCGCGCCTTCTCCGGCTCCGACTTCCGGCCTTCCCGGACTCCTCGAGCTCGATCGCTTCAGCGCCGTCACGCTCGAGAAATGGACCGAAGCGTCCCGCGATATCGATCAGTTGAGCGCATCGCTGTTCTTCGAGACCGAGCCTGAGCGCCGAAGGTATCGGGAGGAACTTCTCGGTGCCCTGCGGTCTGCACCTGCCACAGCGCCGGAGTTCTCCACCTGGGCGCGGATCGTGACCTACCGCTACAGCTTGGCGCCTTTGTCGTGCGCGGGCAGTCTTCACGACGTGGGTGGCCGGTTCAACGCTGGCACGGACCTGGACGATCGAACGCTTGATGCCTGGCCCGCGTTGTACATCGCGCAGGACTACGAGACGGCCTTTCGGGAAAAATTCCAGCTGGCGTCCGACGACACGCGAGGGGGCCTGAATGCCCAGGACCTGGCGCTCACGCCCAACGCCAGTCACGCCACCGTCATTCTTCGCGGCAAGCTGTCGAACGTCTTTGCGCTGAACGACGAGGCGGCGCTCAAACCCATCTGCAGGGTTTTTCGGCGCATCAAGATGCCGGCGGCGGCGCTTCGCCTGCAGAAGAAGCTCAAGATTTCGAATCGCGACAACTTCATGATTCGCACGCCATTTCAGCTTCGACGAGCCCTCCTGGCGCAGAACTGGCGCCTGCAACCGATGCAGTTCGGCATGCCCTCGCCAAGTCAGATCTTCGCGGAGCTGGTGCGCGCGGCGGGATTCGAAGGAATCCTCTACGAAAGCACCAAAGGACCGGGGCAATGCTTGGCGATCTTCCCGGAAGCTCTGACCGACGCGTCCTATGTGGAGCTCGCCGACGCCGCGCCCGCGCCGATCAAGCACACGAGGTTGGACAGCACCACGGCCGAAGCACTCTGCGGCTGGGATGATGTGGCCAAGCAGCTGCGGCCGCGAAACTAGTCGGGTTGGGGGGTGATATTGCTGCGGATTGTGGCATGGCCCCAAAGCCGCTCACAGCTAGAGCCCTAGTCCTGTGAGTCAGACCGAGCGGCCGGTCAGCGCTCGCTGTCAAGCGACATCAGGAACTGACCCCCTGGCGACATGAAGAACTGACCCCCTGGTTTCATTCATCTGTTGTCAGTGCGGACGCAGTGGCTGCCTGGCCTATCAAGCCAGCACGGCGCTTAGAGCGAAGCCGGTAGCTGTCGCCTCTGATCGTGATCACATGGCTGTGATGCAGCAGTCTGTCCAGGATCGCGGTGGCGACCACGGCGTCGCCGAACACCGCGCCCCATTCAGCGACCGAGCGGTTGCTGGTCACCAGCATCGATCCGCGCTCGTAGCGCCGGCTCACCAACTGGAAGAACAGGTGAGCAGCGTTCGCCTCGAACGGCAGGTAGCCCAGCTCGTCGACGACCAGCAGCTTGGGCTTGGTGAAGTGCACCAGCTTCTCTTCGAGCCGGCCTTCTGCGTGGGCACGGGCCAATTGCGTCACCAACCCAGTGGCAGGAACGAACAACGTTGAGTAGCCACGCACGATGGCCTCGCGGCCAAGTGCCACGGCCAGGTGCGTCTTGCCCACACCAGGCGGCCCCAAGAGCAGTACGCTGTCGCCATTGCCGATCCAGCGCGAAGTGGCGAGTTCGCGGATCTGCTTGGGATCCACCGACGGCTGTCTTGACCGTGCCCAGCACATTCCAGACCTCGGAAGAACGCTTCTCGATAGCCAGAGTACGGAACCCGAGGCGCAGGCTGTTCAGCATGGCCGCGAGAGTGGTCGGGCCCGCAATCACAACGCGATGCTCGGTCTGCAAAGCTTCAATGAGCCCGGGCACGCGCGCCACCTCGGCGAATAGGCCTTCGGTGGGCAAGAACAAGATTGCAAAGTCAGTCGTGTACGGCGGGCTCAGGTACTTCGCCCCAATCTTCTTGGCTTCCATCCGAATCGAGCTGGCGAAGGCCGCTGCCGCCTGGTCTACGGCCGCCTTGTCCATCGTTTCGTGAGAATTGAGAAGAACCTGATACGGCTCCACCGGATACTTTGAGTCGATGGGCAGCCAGACCGGCATATCGTCGCTCTTGCCGGGCATCTTGATGGCAAATTCCACCAACTCGTTGCTGCCGGGCACCGTTTTGACGTTGCGCTCGAACTGCTCGGCTGTGAGCAAACTCTCGATGATGGCGCCGAGCTGAACCTCGCCCCAGGTGCCGCGGGTGCGCACGTTGGTCATAACACGCTTGAGGTCGCCCACACTGCCGGCGAGATTCTTCATCTCGCCAAGGCCGGAGTGGACCTGTTCCAGGCGCTCGCTCATCGCTCCTGGTTCCGCTTCGCGATGTCACGCCCTGCGACCGATGGTTTGTCGAGGGCAGGATGCGATCGCTTGACGATGCCAATGCGTCGTTGCAGATCTCCCCTCCCCTCCCCTCCCCTCCCCTGCCCGCAAGTCTCGATGTGCATCGAGCAATACGGTGCTCACAGAAC
>JAFECZ010000026.1 GCA_018241905.1 Pseudomonadota bacterium | reverse complement strand
TTGATCTCCATCCACGCATGCACAGCGCCCCATCGGTGAGTTTTCCGGTGGGGCGCTCGCGCATGGCGCGCCGGCTCATGTGGGGCATCTGGGCCCTGGGCGCAACCGCGTTGGTGGCATGGTGCGCCCAGTTCGTCGGTTCGCCCTGGCGCACTGCGGTGCTGGCTGGATTGTCGATGCTCGCCGCGCGCGGTGCCTGGGCCGCGTCCCGATTGGGGGAGGGCGCACAACTGCGCTGGGATGGTCTGCATTGGTCCTGCGATGGCGCCGTCCGCCTCGAAGGTGCCGGTGCGACGGTTCACCTCGACCTTCAATCGCTTGTGCTCGTTCGACTGCACAAACCTGGCCGGCCCGCTGCCTGGCTGTGGCTCGAGCGCGCGAGCTGTCCGTCGCACTGGCTGGACCTGCGGCGCGCCCTGCACGCGTGCGAGTCGCGTGGCGCCGAAGCACGGGTGTCCCAGCCATGACGAGCCGGCCCGCGCCTCCTTCGCCGCCAGCGGCCACCAGTTCGGCGGATGCCGACTTCCAGCTTGTCCAGCGTACCGTGGCCGGTGACGACCGCGCGTACGAACTGCTGGTGCTCAAGTACCAGCGGCGCATCGAGCGCCTGATCGGCCGCATGGTGCGAGACGTCGACCTCGTCGAGGACATCGCCCAGGAAACCTTCATCCGGGCCTACAAGGCGCTGCACCAGTTTCGGGGCGAGGCCCAGTTCTACACCTGGCTCTATCGCATCGCAGTGAACACCGCCAAGAAGGCGCTGGTGGACATGAAGCGGGATCCGACGGTCTCCGAGGCTGCCCTGCGCACGGGCGATGAAGACGATGAAACTTACCGGCCCGGGAACGAACCAATAAGCGACGAAAGCCCCGACACCATTCTTGCAGCCAAGGAAATTGCGGCTGCAGTGAACGCCGCCATGGACGCGCTGCCGACCGAATTGCGCCAGGCAGTCACCCTGCGGGAGATCGAGGGCTTGAGTTACGAAGAGATTGCCGAGGTCATGAATTGTCCGATCGGCACGGTACGTTCGCGCATCTTTCGGGCGCGCGAAGCCATTTCGGCCCGGGTCAAACCGCTGTTGGACAGCCAGTCCGGCAAGCGTTGGTAGTGTTAGCAGGTGAATGAGATGAACGATTCCGACAAGTTGCGCGAACAGGTTTCGGCATTGGTGGATGGGCAATTGCGCGACGACGAGTTCGCTCGCGCCGTCGAGCACGTCTGCGTCCAGGAGGAACTGCGTGGCGCCTGGCACACCTACCACGTGGTGGGCGAGGTGATTCGGTCGGGGCGGCATGCCGCCTGCCAGGACTCCACCGCGTTCATGAGCCGCTTTCGGGAGCGCCTTGCGGCCGAGGGCCTTCGTCCGGCGGCTGCGCCATCAGGCGTCGAACTGCAGGTGCCCACGGGTATCAAGGCAGAGGCCGCCAACGAGCCGGTCTTCCGCTGGAAGCTCGTTGCCGGCATCGCCTCGGTGGCGGCTGTGGCGGCCATCGGATGGAGCATTGGCGCCAGCGTGCTGCAGGGGCCGCCGGGCGGCGCGCAGTTGGCACAGCAGGAGCAGGGCAATGCCGCCGCGCCTGTATTGGCTTCCTCCGCCTTGCCGCCCGTCGAGCCATCCACGACGACCACCACCAGGGTGCTGTTGGGCGACAACCAGAGGCCGCAGGTGATGCTTCGCGATGCACGCCTGGACGCCTTGCTGGAGGCGCACCAGGAAGCAGGTGGGGCTTCGCACATGCCGTCCGGTTTTCTGCGCAACGCCACCTTCGAGGGCCAGTCGCGCTGAATCTCGCCACCCTGGACGCAATGACGATTCCCACGCGACACTCCGTGCGACTTCTCTTGCCGGCCATGGCCATGCTCTGCGTGGTCCAGTTGGCAACGGCCCAGCCTGCGGCTTCCGTCGCGCCGGCGCCGGCGGCGGCAGCCAATGGCCCCGACGACACGGCCAACCTGGGCGTGGTCGACTGGATCAAGCGCATGCATGGCGCCGCCCGCCAGCATGCCTACATCGGCACCTTCGTGGTGTCGGTGGCCGCCGGCAACCTGTCGAGTGCACGCATCTGGCATGCCTGCGAAGGCGACGTGCAAGTCGAGCGTGTCGACCTTCTTTCCGGACCACCGCGCACCACTTTCCGGCGCAACGAGCAGGTGCTCACCTTCTTGCCCGATCAACGCCTGATCAAGGTCGAGAAGCGCGAGAACTCCGAGCTCTTTCCCAATCTGCTGGGCATGCCGGACTCGGCCATTGCGGACTTCTACAACGTCAAGGTCGTCGGAAAGGGGCGGGTCGCCGGCTTCGACACCGACGTCATCCAGCTGATGCCGCGCGACTCGATGCGTTTCGGCTACCGCGTCTGGACCGAAAAGCGCACCGGCCTGCTGACCAAGCTCCAGACCGTCGACGCCGACGGCAAGGTGGTCGAGCAGTCGGCCTTTTCCGAATTGCAGCTGGACGCACCGATCAAGGTGCAGGCGCTGTCGCAGATGATGGGCAGCACGGCCGGCTATCGCATGGAGAAGTCGCAGGCCGAGCGGACCACCGCCCAGGCCGAAGGCTGGGGACTGAAGGCGCCCGTGCCGGGCTTCAAGCCCATCAGCTGCCATCGCCGGGTGTTCGGCGGTGCTGCGGGCGCCGAGAGCATGGTGCAGTGGACCTTCTCGGACGGCCTGGCAACCGTCTCGCTGTTTCTCGAACCCTTCGACGCCAAGCGCGACGAGCAGGAAGGCCTGATGAGCCTCGGTGCGACCAACACGTTGACCCGCCGCCTTGCGACGCCCTCGGGCGACTGGTGGCTCACCGCGGTGGGAGAAGTGCCGACGCGCACGCTGGAGGCCTTTGCCCAGAATCTGGCGCGGCAACAGCCGCGTTGACGCTACTGCCGGGCGGGTGGTGGGTGAACCAAGTCACCCATTCGGGTTCATAGTCCTGTGTTTGCTTTTCGCTTCTTTCTTTTTCTAGGGAAAGCCGTTCGATGATGATGTTGTTGTTCAAAGCCGAGGGAACGAGATTTCGCGCCTACGCCCTGGCCGCAGGCCTGGCGCTCGGCGCCACGCTGGGCTTCCTGCCGAGCACGCCGGCCCAGGCGCAGACGCGCACCCTGCCTGATTTCACCGACCTGGTCGACCAGGTCGGGCCATCGGTGGTCAATATCCGCACCATCGAGCGCGTCACCCAGCGCGCCAATCCCGAAATGGACGAGGAGATGCAGGAGTTCTTCCGCCGCTTCTTCGGCCAGCCCATGCCCGGCGCGCCGCGCTCGCAGCGCCCCAACCCCAACCGTCCGCAGCAGCCGCAGGAAGAAGAGCGCCCGCGCGGCGTGGGCTCGGGCTTCATCCTGACGCCCGACGGCTATGTGATGACCAATGCGCATGTCGTGGAAGATGCGTCCGAGGTGCTCGTCACCCTGGCGGACAAGCGCGAGTTCAAGGCCAAGATCGTCGGCGCCGACAAACGCACCGACGTGGCCGTGGTGAAGATCGACGCCACCGGGCTGCCGGCCGTGAAGGTGGGCGACGTGTCCAAGCTGCGCGTGGGCGAGTGGGTGATGGCCATCGGCTCGCCCTTCGGCCTCGAAAACACCGTGACGGCTGGCATCGTCAGCGCCAAGCAGCGCGACACGGGCGACTACCTGCCTTTCATCCAGACCGACGTGGCCATCAACCCCGGCAACTCGGGCGGGCCGCTGATCAACATGCGCGGCGAAGTGGTGGGTATCAACAGCCAGATCTATTCGCGCTCGGGCGGCTTCATGGGCATCTCGTTCTCGATTCCGATCGACGAGGCGTGGCGCGTCGCCGAGCAGCTGCGCACCAGCGGCCGCGTCTCGCGTGGCCGCATCGGCGTGCAGATCGACCAGGTGACCAAGGACGTGGCCGAATCCATCGGCCTGGGCAAGGCCGCAGGCGCCCTGGTGCGCAGCGTCGAGTCGGGCTCGCCCGGCGAGAAGGCGGGCATCGAGGCGGGCGACATCATCACCAAGTTCGACGGCAAGGTCATCGATCGCCCGAGCGACCTGCCGCGCCTGGTGGGCAATACCAAGCCTGGCACGCGCAGCGTGGTGACGGTATTCCGCCGCGGCGCCACGCGCGACCTGAACGTGACCATTGCCGAGATCGAGCCCGACAAGCCGCCGAAGGTTGCCGCGGAGCGCGAGGAGCCGCAGCCCAAGTCGTCTTCTTCCGTTGCTGCTCGCTCGCTGGGCCTGGCCGTGACCGAACTCACCGAAGCGCAAAAGCGCGAGCTCAAGCTCAAGGGCGGCGTGAAGGTGGATGCCGCCACGGATGCGGCCGCACGCGCTGGCCTGCGAGAGGGCGACGTGATCCTTGCCGTGGGCAACACCGAGGTGGGTAGCCTCAAGGAATTCGACAGCGCCTTGTCCAAGGCCGACAAGTCCAAGCCCATCAGCATGCTCTTCCGTCGCGGCGACTGGGCCCAGTACGCCCTGGTGCGCCCGGCGCGCTGATCGCGTTTTCGTCAAGTGGCCCCAGCCTCTAGTCGGGTTTTGGGGCCACGGTTTCAGCCAAATGCAGACGCCCCAGAAATATTTTTCTCGGACGGTTGCTGCCTCAAGTTTGTTTGCACACACTAACTTATATTCAGCCTAACAACTCGATTTGGTAGAATACGAGGCCTCTCCGACGGATCCGACGCATAAGCCAAACAAGCTTGTTCACGATGCGGGATGTCTTGTGACAGTCCACCGGCGCTCCACAGATCGCCCACAAGTTGTCCCCCCGGTACTGCACCGGAATTGTTGATAAGCTGTTTATAAGTTTCATGTTGCTGACCCGCAACGAGGCCTTTGGCCGGTCTTCGCGGCTGTACGCGCCCCCCTTTTTGCCTACAATGAAGCTCCAACTACTGCAGTTGCCATTGCTTGTTGGTTCAGGGCGCGTCTCCTAGAGGACGCGCCCTTTTTTCTTGCCTGCCGCATGCATGCACGAGCCAATTCAAGTACTTAAGCGTCCCCGTTGATGAATCACATCAGAAATTTTTCGATCATTGCGCACATCGACCACGGCAAGTCGACGCTTGCCGATCGCCTGATCCAGCGTTGCGGCGGACTCGCTGAGCGCGAGATGGAAGCGCAGGTTCTCGACTCGATGGACATCGAGAAAGAGCGTGGGATAACCATCAAGGCACAGACCGCAGCGCTGCACTACAAGGCACGCGACGGCAAGGTCTACAACCTCAATCTCATCGACACGCCGGGGCACGTCGACTTCTCTTATGAAGTGTCGCGCTCGCTGTCTGCATGCGAAGGCGCACTGCTCGTCGTCGATGCGAGCCAAGGTGTGGAAGCACAGACCGTGGCCAACTGCTACACCGCGCTCGACCTCGGCGTGGAAGTGCTGCCGGTGCTCAACAAGATGGATCTGCCGCAGGCCGATCCCGACAACGCGAAGGCCGAGATCGAAGATGTGATCGGCATCGACGCCACCGATGCGATTCCGTGCTCGGCGAAGACGGGCATGGGCATCGAGGAAATTCTCGAAGCGGTGGTTGCGAAGGTGCCGGCACCGCGCGGCAATCCGAACGCTGCACTGCGCGCGATGATCATCGACAGCTGGTTCGATGCCTACGTCGGCGTGGTGATGCTGGTGCGCGTGGTCGACGGGCGCCTCGCCAAGGGCGACCGCATCAAGATGATGGCCACCGGTGCCAGCTACAACGCCGACAACCTGGGCGTCTTCACGCCGGCGAACGCGCCGCGCGATGCGCTGGAGGCGGGCGAGGTGGGCTACATCATCGCCGGCATCAAGGAGCTGCAGGCCGCCAAGGTGGGCGACACCGTGACGCAGATCAAGCAGGGCAGCGGCGGTGCGGCATTCACCGCCACCGAGCCGCTGCCGGGCTTCAAGGAAATCCAGCCGCAAGTCTTTGCGGGCCTGTATCCGACCGAGGCCAGCGAGTACGACGCGCTGCGCGATGCGCTGGAGAAGCTCAAGCTCAACGACGCCTCGCTGCAGTACGAGCCCGAGGTCAGCCAGGCGCTGGGCTTCGGATTCCGCTGCGGCTTCCTGGGCCTCCTGCACATGGAGATCGTGCAGGAGCGCCTGGAGCGCGAGTTCGACCAGGACCTGATCACCACCGCGCCGAGCGTGGTCTACCAGGTGGAGAAAAGCGACGGCGAGATCATCATGGTGGAGAACCCCTCCAAGATGCCGGACGTGGGCCGCATGGCCGAGATCCGCGAGCCGATCGTCACGGTTCACCTCTACATGCCACAGGAGTACGTCGGCTCGGTCATGACGCTGGCCAACCAGAAGCGCGGCGTGCAGATCAACATGGCCTACCACGGCCGGCAGGTGATGCTCACCTACGAAATGCCGCTGGGCGAAATCGTCCTGGACTTCTTCGACAAGCTCAAGTCGGTGAGCCGCGGCTACGCGTCGATGGACTACGAGTTCAAGGAATATCGCGCTTCCGACGTGGTGAAGGTCGACATCCTGCTCAACGGCGACAAGGTGGACGCGCTTTCCATCATTGTTCACCGCAGCCAGTCGCAGTTCCGCGGCCGGGCGGTGGTGAGCAAGATGCGCGAAATCATTTCGCGCCAGATGTACGACGTTGCCATCCAGGCGGCCATCGGGGCCAACATCATTGCGCGTGAGACAATCAAGGCGCTTCGCAAGAACGTGCTTGCAAAGTGCTACGGCGGCGACATCACCCGCAAGAAAAAACTCCTGGAAAAGCAGAAGGCCGGCAAGAAGCGAATGAAGCAGATCGGCTCTGTGGAAGTCCCGCAAGAGGCATTCCTCGCGATCCTGCAGGTCGAAGACTAAGAACAAATGCCTTTTCTTACCTCCATCATCCTGGCCGCATTTGCCGGCTATATCGGCGCCTGGTATTTCGGCGCGGTCGAAGGCAACTTCTCCCTCCTGCTCTTTCTCGCCACGCTGGTGACGGGCATCTACTGGGTGGCGGAGCGCTTCTATTTCCTGCCGCGCCGCAAGCAGTCCGCGCAAACGCTGGAAGCTTCGCTGGCGCAGCGCCAGGGCGAACTGGCTCGCCAGGGCATCACGCAGGTCGACACTGTCGACACCCAGGCGCGCGAACGCCTGTTGATGCAGCCCTGGTGGCTCGACTGGACGGCGGGCCTGTTCCCCGTGATCCTGGCCGTGTTCCTGCTGCGCTCGTTCGTGGTGGAGCCTTTCAAGATTCCTTCGGGATCGATGATGCCGACCCTGCTGACCGGCGACCTGATCCTGGTCAACAAGTTCACCTACGGCCTGCGCCTGCCGGTGATCAATACCAAAGTCACCGAGGGCAATCCGCTGGCGCGTGGCGACGTCATCGTGTTCCGCTATCCGCCCAAGCCCAGCATGGACTACATCAAGCGCGTGGTCGGCGTGCCGGGCGATGAAGTCGCTTATCTGAACAAGCAGCTCACCATCAATGGCAAGCCGGTGCCCAAATCGGCGGTGCCCGAGTATTTCGACGAGGAGAGCATGCGCTACCTGAAGCAATTCAGCGAAGACCTCGGCGGAAAGGAACACAAACTTCTCAACGACGACACGCGCCGTGCCGGTTTGTCGGAAGTGGAGATTGCCGAGTTCCCGAATCGTGACAATTGCCGTTACAGTATTGAAGGCGTGGTTTGCAAGGTGCCTGCGGGTCACTATTTCGTGATGGGTGACAACCGCGACAACTCGCTGGATTCGCGCTATTGGGGTTTCGTCCCCGATGAAAACATCGTCGGCAGGGCGTTTTTCATCTGGATGAACTTCGGCAATTTCAAGCGCATTGGCTCGTTCCAATAAGCGCTCAATAAGACGAGGGTAGTCATGAGGGTTAAGCGGTGGGGCCGCCCGGCTGGGCAGCGCGGCATTTCGTTCATCGGCCTGCTGTTCGTGGCGATCGTGGTCGGCTGCGTGGGCGTGGTGGTGGCGCAGGTCATTCCGACGCTGATCGAGTACCAGGCCATCTACAAGGCCGCCAACAAGGCCAAGGAAGGCACCACCGTGCCTGAAGTGCGCGCCATCTTCGACCGTGCGCAGGCCATCGACGACTTCCAGTCCGTCGCCGGCAAGGATCTCGTGGTGCAGAAGGTGGGCGACAAGGTGGTCGTCTCCTTCGCCTACGAGCGCGAGATCCATCTGTTCGGCCCGGCCTACCTGGTGCTCAAGTACAAGGGCCAGTCGAGCTGAGTCTCGGCGCGCATGGATCGGCTGTGTCGGATAGCGGAATTGCCGCGCTGCAAACGCGCCTTCAACACAGCTTCGCGGATGCGCGCCTGCTGACGCGCGCGCTCACCCATCGCAGTTTTTCGGCCGACCACAACGAGCGCCTGGAATTCCTGGGCGACTCGGTGCTCAACCTGGCCGTCTCGCATCTTCTCTACACACGCCTGGCCGACCTGCCCGAAGGCGACCTCTCGCGCGTGCGGGCCAACCTGGTCAAGCAGGACACGCTGCACCAGTTGGCGCTCAAGCTCGCCTTGTCGCCGCTCCTGAGGCTGGGCGAAGGCGAGGCGCGCTCGGGTGGCTCCAGCCGGCCCTCGATCCTGGCCGACGCGCTGGAAGCGGTGATCGGCGCCGTCTACCTCGATGCCGGCTACGAGCCGGCGCAGGCGCTGGTACACCGGCTGTACCAGTCGGTCGAGATCAATCCGCGCATGGAAGCGGCGGCCAAGGACCCCAAGACCGAACTGCAGGAATGGCTGCAAGGTCACAAAATGAAGTTGCCGCTCTACCGCGTGGCGGCCACACTGGGGGCCGCGCACAAGCAGACCTTCGAGGTGGAGTGCGAGGTGGCCGAACGCGGCTGGACCGAACGCGGCATTGGCGGCTCGCGCCGCGCCGGCGAGCAGGCGGCGGCCGCCGCCATGCTCATGCGCCTGAAGGCCAGCCAGCAGCACCAAAAAAGCAAATGAACCAGGATTCCAACGACACCCTGCCCAGCGAGCCAGTCTCGCCGGCAGCCCCCGCCATCGCGGGCCGCCGCTGCGGCCTGATCGCCATCGTCGGCAAGCCCAACGTGGGCAAGTCCACGCTGCTGAACGCGCTGGTCGGCCAGAAGATCAGCATCACCTCGCGCAAGGCGCAGACCACGCGCCACCGCATCACCGGCATGCGCACCGTGGCCCAGCCGGACGGCACGGGCACGCAATACGTCTTTGTCGACACGCCGGGCTTCCAGACGCGCCATGCCAATGCGCTGAACCGCTCGCTCAACAAGACGGTGCTGGGCGCGGTGGCGGACGTGGACCTGATCCTGTTCGTGGTCGAGGCGGGCAGCTTCACGCCGGCCGACGCAAAGGTCCTGAAGCTCCTGGGCAAGCAGATTCCCACGCTGCTCATCGCCAACAAGCTGGACAACGTGCACCGCCGGGCCGACATCGCCCCGTGGCTTGCGCAGATGCACAAGGAGCACGAATTCGCCGAATACGTGCCCATGTCGGCCAAGAACAGCGGCGACATCCAGCGGCTGCTGGGCATCTGCGAAAAGTACCTGCCCGAGCAGGACTGGTGGTACGACGAAGACGAGCTCACCGACCGCAGCGAGAAATTCCTGGCCAGCGAAACGGTGCGCGAGAAGCTCTTTCGCCTCACGGGCGACGAGTTGCCCTACACCTCCACCGTGGTCATCGACAAGTTCGAGGAAGAGCCGCCGCAGCGCAAGGGCCAGAAGCGCCTGGTGAAGATCGCCGCCACCATCGTCGTCGAACGCGACGGCCACAAGGCCATGGTGATCGGCGACAAGGGCGAGCGCATCAAGCGCATTGGCACCGAGACCCGGCAGGAGCTGGAAAAGCTCATGGACGCCAAGGTGTTCATCGAGCTGTGGGTCAAGGTGCGTTCCGGCTGGGCGGACGACGAGGCGCGGGTCAAGTCCTTCGGCTACGAATAGCCGGGCGGCAGAGTCTTAGTAGCCCAGGTGGCCACCCATCGCGTCTCTCACGAGCCGGCCTTCGTCCTGCACCACTACGACTGGAGCGAGTCCAGTCTCATCCTCGAAGTCTTCACCCGCAACCACGGGCGCATCGCGCTGGTGGCCAAGGGCGCAAAGCGGCCCAGCTCCAACTTCCGTCCGGTGCTGCTGCCGCTGCAGGCCTTGCAGCTGAGCTTTGGCGGCGACGCCGAGATCCGTACGCTCAAGGCAGCCGAATGGATGGGCGGGCATGTCATGCCCACCGGCGATGCGCTGCTGTCTGGCTACTACCTGAACGAATTGCTGATGCGCCTGATGGCGCGCGACGATCCGCACCCGGCCTTGTTCGAGGCGTACGCCGGTGTGGTCGAGGTGCTGGCAGGCGACCATGCAGGCGCGCAGAGTGCCGCGCAGTCGGCGGCGCTGCGTGCCTTCGAGCTGATCCTGCTGCGCGAGATCGGATTTCTTCCCAGCCTGGACGCGCAGACAATGACGCTGGAGCCGCTCGTGCCGGGCCGCAGCTACGCGCTGGTGCCCGAAGCCGGGCTGCGCGAGGCGCAGGAGGACGAGCCCGCCTTGCTCGGCCCGGACTGGCAAGGCCTGCAGGCCGCGCTGGACGAGCGCCTGCCATTTACCGCCACCCTGCGTGCCATTGCCGGCCTGCCCGCGGGCGGCAACAGCGCATTGCGCAACCAGCTTCGGGCGCTGCTCAACTACCATTGCGGCGTCGCAACATTGCGCACCCGGCAACTGATGAGAGACCTGCAAGCCCTATGAGCCCCACTTCCACCGCCCTGTCGGTCAATCTCAACAAGGTGGCCCTGGTGCGCAACACGCGCCACCTGGGCATTCCCAGTGTGCTCAACGCCGCAGCGATCTGCCTCGATGCCGGCGCGCACGGCATCACGGTGCACCCGCGGCCCGACGAGCGCCACATTCGCGGCCAGGACGTGCGCGAACTGTCCGCGCTGCTGGCCAAGGACTGGCCCCAAGCCGAGTTCAACATCGAAGGCAACCCCTTCCACAACCTGATGGACTTCGTGCGCGAGCTGCGGCCCGCGCAGGCCACCTTCGTGCCCGACAGCCAGGACCAGTTCACCAGCGACCATGGCTGGACCTTCCCCGACGACGCAGCGCGGCTGAAGCCGCTGATCGACGAGTGCAAGGCCCTGGGCGTGCGCGTCAGCCTCTTCATGGACCCCGCGCCAGGGATGATGGCCGCGGCCAAGGCGGTGGGCGCCGACCGCATCGAGCTCTACACCGAGGGCTATGCCGCCTCGCGCGGGACTTCGCGCGCCGATGCCGTGCTGCAGGTGTACGTGGATGCAGCCAAGGCCGCGCTGGCCGTCGGCCTGGAAGTCAACGCAGGCCACGACCTCAGCCGCGACAACCTGACCGAATTCCTGAAGGCGGTGCCGCAGGTGCGCGAGGTGTCCATCGGCCATGCCTTCATTGCCGATTCGCTCGAACTGGGCTACGCCGCCACCACGCGCGACTACCTGCGCTGCATCAGCGAGGCGCAGTGATCTACGGCATCGGCACCGATGTGTGCGACATCCGTCGCATCACGGCCACGCTGGAGCGGCAGGGCGAACGCTTTGCCACCAAGGTGCTGGGCGATGCCGAACTGGCCATCTGGCGCACACGCAGCGCGCGCTGGCCCCAACGCGGCGTGCGCTACCTGGCCACCCGCTTCTCGGCCAAGGAGGCCTTCAGCAAGGCGGTCGGCATGGGCATGCGCATGCCCATGACCTGGCGCTCGTGCGAGATCCTCAACGAGAAGAGTGGCAAGCCGGTCATCGTGCTGCATGGCGAGCTCAAGACCTGGTTCGAAGCGCAGGGCCTTTGCGCCCATGTCACCGTGACCGACGAAACCGACTACGCGGCCAGCTTCGTGGTGGTCGAACGCCAGAATCCGCCAGCCAGACCTCGATGACCTCCAAGACCCCCGTGCACGCGCCGCTGATCATCGACATTGCCGGCACCGACCTGACGACCGACGATCGACGGCGCCTGTCCGATCCGCTGGTGGGCGGCATCATCCATTTCACCCGCAACTGGCACAGCCGCGTGCAGATGCGCGAACTCAACCGCGAGATCAAGTCGCTGCGCCCGGACCTGCTGATCTGCGTCGACCACGAGGGCGGGCGCGTGCAGCGCTTTCGCTCCGACGGCTTTACCCGCCTGCCAGCCATGGGCCAGCTCGGGCACTTGTGGATGACCGACGCCATGCTCGCCACCCAGGCAGCGACCAGCGTCGGCTATGTGCTGGCCAGTGAGCTGCGCGCCTGCGGTATCGATTTCAGCTTTGCGCCCGTGCTCGACCTCGACTGGGGCGAGAGCGGCGTGATCGGCGACCGCAGCTTCCATCGCGATCCGCGCGTGGTGGCCCTGCTGGCCAAGAGCGTGACGCACGGCATGCTGCAGGCCGGCATGGGCAACTGCGGCAAGCATTTTCCGGGGCACGGCTACGTCAAGGCGGATTCGCATGTGGCCATTCCGGTGGATCGGCGCGGGCTCAAGGCCATCCTGGCCGAGGATGCGCGGCCCTTCGAATGGCTCGGCGGCACCCTGTCGGCCGTGATGCCGGCCCATGTGATCTATCCCAGGGTGGACGCGCGTCCGGCGGGCTTCTCGCCGCGGTGGCTCAAGGACATCCTGCGCGGCCAGCTCGGCTTTGCCGGCGCCATCTTCAGCGATGACCTGAGCATGGAAGCCGGCCGCTATATCGACGGGCGCCAGCTGAGCTTCGGCGAAGCCGCGCTGGCGGCACTCCAGGCAGGTTGCGATCTGCCGATGCTGTGCAATCAAAGCGTGGCCGAGAAGGCCGCGGGCCTCGACCAGATGCTCGAAGACCTGGCCGGCGCGCAGCGCGGGGGGCAATGGACGCCCGATCCGCAAAGCAACACCCGGCGCCTGTCCTTGCTGCCGCTGGGCGACACGCCCGCCTGGGAAGGCCTGACCGGCTCGCAACGTTACCGGGACGCGCTGCGCCGCCTTCAGTCCGTGGCCTGACTGCCTCCCGCGGCAGATGACGGCCACAGCGGCTGGCCGCCCAGGTCCAGGTGCGTGAGGTAAAGCCGCAGGTCGAACTCGTACTGGTGGTAGGCCGGCTCCATGTGGGTGCATAGGGCGTAGAAGGCCTTGTCGTGCTCGCGGATGCGCAGGTGCGCCAACTCGTGCACGACGATCATGCGCAGCCATTCATCCGGCACCTCCCGCATCACGCCCGCGACCCGGATCTCGCGCTTGGCCTTGAGCTTGCCGCCCTGCACGCGCGAGATGGCCGTGTGCGTGCCCAGGGCGTTGCGCACGATGTGCAGCTTGCCGTCGTACGCCACCTTGGAGAGCGGCTCGGAGCGCCGCATGAACTGCGCCTTGAGTTCGTGCACGTAGTCGTAGAGCGCGCCGTCGGTGCGCACCGCGTGCGCCGCCGGGTAGCGGGCGAGCAGCAATCGGCCGAGGCTGCCCTCGTCGATGCGCTCATGAACCTGCGCGAGCAGCGCAGGCCCATAGCCCGTCAGGTACTTCAGGGGCGAAGGCGCAGGCCGCGCCATGGCAGGGCTCAGGATTCCCGGCGCAGGGCAGGGAAGAGGATCACGTCGCGGATGCTGGGCGAATCGGTCAGCAGCATCATCAGGCGGTCGATGCCGATGCCGCAGCCGCCGGTGGGCGGCATGCCGTATTCCAGCGCGCGCACGAAGTCGTGGTCGAAGAACATGGCTTCGTCGTCGCCGCTGTCCTTGGCTGCCACCTGGGCGTTGAAGCGCGCCGCCTGGTCTTCGGCGTCGTTGAGCTCGGAGAAGCCGTTGCCGAATTCGCGCCCGGTGATGTAGAGCTCGAAGCGCTCGGTGACCTCGGGGCGCTCGTCGTTGGCGCGGGCCAGCGGCGAGATTTCAGTGGGGTGCTCCATGATGAAGGTCGGCTGCCAGAGCTTCTCCTCCACCGTCTCCTCGAAGTACAGCACCTGCAGGCTGGCCAGGCTGCGGCCCGCCAGGCGGTCCTTCTCTTCGGTCATGCCCAGCTTGCGCAGCGCGTTGCGCAGCCAGTCGGCATCGTCCACGTGCTCGCCGGCCTCGGTGTACTTGAGGATGGCTTCCCGGATGGTCAGGCGCGCAAAGGGCTGCGCCAGGTCCACCGCCTTGCCCTGGTACTCGAGCTGCAGGCTGCCCACGGCCTTTTGCGCAATGGTGCGGATCAGCGTCTCGGTGAAGTCCATCAGGTCGCGGTAGTTCCAGTAGGCCGCGTAGAACTCCATCATCGTGAACTCGGGGTTGTGCCGCACCGAGATGCCCTCGTTGCGGTAGCTCCGGTTGATCTCGAACACGCGCTCGAAGCCGCCCACGATCAGGCGCTTGAGGTACAGCTCGGGCGCGATGCGCAGGAACATTTCCTGGTCGAGCGCGTTGTGGTGCGTCTTGAAGGGCTTGGCGTTGGCGCCGCCCGGAATGGGGTGCAGCATGGGCGTCTCGACCTCGAGGAAGTCGTTGGCCACCATGAATTCGCGCAGGGCCGACACGGCGCGGCTGCGCGCGGTGAAGCGCGCGCGGGCCGATTCGTCGGTGATCAGGTCCACGTAGCGCTGGCGGTACTTCTGCTCCTGGTCGGCCATGCCGTGGAACTTGTCGGGCAGGGGACGCAGGCTCTTGGTGAGCAGGCGCACGCTGGTGACCTTGATCGACAGCTCGCCGGTCTTGGTCTTCATCAGCGTGCCCTCGGCACCCACGATGTCGCCTAGGTCCCAGCGCTTGAAGTCGGCATAGGCCTCTTCGCCGATGGCGTCGCGCGTGACGTAGAGCTGGATGCGGCCGGTGGCGTCCTGCAGCGTGGCAAAGCTGGCCTTGCCCATGACGCGCTTGAGCATCATGCGGCCGGCCACGCTGGCGGCCACCGGTTGTTCCTCCAGCACCTCTGCCGAGGTCTCGCCGTGGGCGGCCTGCAATGGCACCGAGCGGTCGGCCGGCTTGAAGTCGTTGGGGAACGCCACGCCCTTGCCCTGGGCCTGCGCGCTGCGCAGCGCCTTCAGTTTCTCGCGGCGCTCGGCAATCAGCTGGTTGTCGTCGAGCGCGGGTGCGGCGGTGTTGGGCGTAGGCTGGGTCATGGAAAGGGCGGAATGGGGATGCGCGCGATCGAATCGAAATGCCCGTAGGGCTGCGCGAAACCCGCTATTTTATCCGGCCCCTTGCCGGCGCGGATGCCGTCAGGCTATGCCGTGGCGCGAGAGCAGATCGGCCACAAGTTCCAGCCGCATCAGCGGGCTTTCCAGCTCCATCAGGCGCTGCTTGAGCTCGGTTTGCATGGGCAGCAACTCACACCAGCGGTTGGCGACCCAGCCGCAGTCGTCGAAGCGCAAAGGCTCGGCCACGGGCAGGCGCACATCCTCGCGGCCCTCGGCCACGCGGCGCGCCTCCAGCGTGTCGACCAGGCGCTTCAAGGCCTGCGACACGTGGGCCAGGTCGTCGGGCACCGCCAGCGGAAGGTCGTCCGCCAGCCATTCGACATCGCCGGTCCACAGGCCGTTCTTCTGCTGCGCGCTGTTGTGCACCCGGAATCGGCGCGTACCGGCGCACTCGATGTGCAGCAAGGCCGGTTGAGCTGCCTCGAAGCGCCGGATTTCGGCCAACGTGCCGATGGTGGCGAATCGCTCGGCCTCGCCGCCCGCCACGCGCACCTCGGAGCCCTGGGTGAGCGCCACCACGCCAAACGGGGCGCCGGCCTTGTGTGCCTCGCCGATCATGCGCAGGTAGCGGACTTCGAAGATGCGCAGGGGCAGCAGGCCGCCGGGATACAGCACGCTCCCCAGCGGGAACAGGGGGAGGGTGGTCAGGGGAGTGGATGTCATGAAGAAAGGTGTCCGCGGCTGGCTATCATCGCACTCCCTCCCAAGCGGAACGCCATGCTCTACCAGATTCCCTCGTTTCTTCTCGATGTGATCACTGGCCTGTTCGGTGGTGCCTGCCTGCTGCGGCTGTACATGCAGTACCACCGGGTGCCCTTCGGCAATCCGCTCGGCCGCTTCGTGTTCGCCATCAGCGACTGGATCGTGCTGCCGCTGCGGCGCGTGGTGCCGGCGTTCCGCCGCTGGGACCTGGCCAGCCTGATTGCCGCCTGGCTGCTGGTCATGGTCAAGTTCCTGCTGCTCTTCCTGCTCATTGGCGCGGGCGGGGGCTATGCCGCCTTGCCGCTGCTGTCGGTGTTCGGGCTGCTGCAATTGGCGGTCTCTGGGCTGACGGCGCTCTTGATCGTCTACGCCGTCCTTTCGTGGATTCCGACGGCCTCGTCAATGCTGCAGGACCTGGTGCGTCGCCTGGCCGAACCGCTGGTTCGACCCGTGCGCAAGCTCATTCCGCTGGTGGGCGGGGTGGACCTGTCGCCGCTGGTGGTGATCGTGCTGCTTCAGATCGTGGCCATTGTCCTGGGCGACGGGCTGGCCTGGGCCTACGGAATGGGGCGGCGCTAGCAGCGAGCGGGAAAAGAAAAGGGCCGCCAGCGGCAGCCCCTTGCGTGCGGCGTCGACGCCCCGGCGTCAGATGACGGCGTCGGCCGGTTGGCGCAGCAGCATCGCCAGCGTGTCGGCAATGGTCTTGCGCAGTTCGCGGCGGTCGCAGATGAAGTCGATCGCGCCCTTGGTCTGCAGGAACTCCGCGCGCTGGAATCCTTCGGGCAAGGTCACGCGCACGGTCGACTCGATCACGCGCGGGCCGGCGAAGCCGATCAGCGCCTTGGGCTCGGCAATCACGACGTCGCCCATGAAGGCAAAGCCCGCACTCACGCCGCCCATGGTCGGGTCGGTCAGCACGCTGATGTAGGGCAGGCCCTTTTTCGCCAGGCGGGTGAGCGAGGCGTTGGTCTTTGCCATTTGCATGAGCGAAAGCAGGCCTTCCTGCATGCGGGCGCCGCCGGTGGCGGTGAAGCAGATGAAAGGCACCTTCTGCTCGATGGCGGTCTCGACGCCGCGCACGAAGCGCTCGCCAACCACGCTGCCCATGCTGCCGCCCATGAACTCGAACTCGAAACAGGCCACCACCGCGTTGATGCTGTGGATGGCGCCGCCCATGACCACCAGCGCGTCGGTTTCGCCGGTGTTCTCCAGCGCTTCCTTCAGGCGTTCGGGGTATTTGCGGCTGTCCTTGAACTTGAGCGCGTCGACCGGCAGCACCTCCTGGCCGATCTCGTAGCGGCCCTCGGGATCGAGGAAGGCGTCGAGTCGGGCGCGGGCGCCGATGCGGTGGTGGTGCGCGCAGCTCGGGCAGACGTTCTGGTTGTGTTCCAGGTCGGTCTTGTAGAGCACCGTCTCGCAGCTCGGGCACTTGATCCAGAGGCCCTCGGGCATCTGGCGGCGCTCGCTCGGGTCGGTCGGGGCGATCTTGGGGGGAAGAAGTTTTTCTAGCCAGCTCATGCTGTCACTCCTGGTGGGTGAGGGCTGTATTTTGCCAAATGCCGTTTCAGCGGCCGGAGGCGTTCTTGGCCGTGTTGGCCGGCAAGGCGTCCAGCGCCTCGCGGATGCCCGCGAGGAACTCGCCCACCAGCGGAACCACGCGCTCGCGCGGGGCGTCCTCGATGAGCTGGATGATCTTGCTGCCGATCACCACCGCGTCGGCGGCGCTGCCGATGGCCTGGGCCGTCTTGGCATCGCGGATGCCGAAACCCACGCCCACCGGGATCTTCACGTGCTCGCGGATGCGCGGCAGCATCTGGCCCACGGCCTCGGTGTCGAGGTGGCCGGCGCCGGTCACGCCCTTGAGCGACACGTAGTACACGTAGCCAGAGGCGATGCGCGCTACTTGCGCCATGCGCTCGGGCGTGCTGGTGGGGGCCAGCAGGAAGATCAGGTCGATGCCGTGCGCGCGCAGTTGTTCGGCAAAGGCTTCGCATTCTTCCGGCGGATAGTCCACCACCAGCAGGCCGTCCACGCCGGCCTTGGCCGCGTCGCGGATGAAGGCGCCCTGGCCGTGCTTCTGGTCATAGCGCTCCACCGGGTTGGCGTAGCCCATCAGCACCACGGGGGTGGTGGCGTCCTTCTCGCGGAAGGCGGCCACCATCTGCAGCACCTGCACCATGCCGATGCCCAGGGCCAGCGCGGCTTCGCCGGCCTTCTGGATCACCGGGCCGTCGGCCATCGGGTCGGAGAAGGGCACGCCCAGCTCGATCACGTCGGCGCCCGCGGCGACCATGCCGTGCATCAGCTCGGGCGTGACGTCCGCATAGGGGAAGCCGGCGGTGACGTAGGGAATGAGGGCCCGGCGGCCCTCGGCCTTCAGCTTGTCGAAGGTGGTGGTGATACGGCTCATGGCGCCTCCCGACGAGCCGCCTCTAGGGTGGCGCGCGCCCCCTCGGGGGGCAGTGAGTACACGAAGTGAAGAACGTGGGGGTATTTCATGCTTTGCCCCCCTTCACCGACAGGCCGCGCATGGAGGGCCGGTCGTAAAAGTCCACGCCCGACAGGTCGGCCACGGTGCCGATGTCCTTGTCGCCTCGCCCTGAAAGATTCACCAGGATCGACTGGTCCGGGCGCATGGTCTTGGCCAGCTTGAGCGCATACGCCACAGCGTGGCTCGATTCGAGCGCCGGGATGATGCCCTCGGTGCGGCACAGGTAGTGGAAGGCCTCCAGCGCCTCCTTGTCGGTGATGCCGACGTACTCGGCACGGCCGATGTCCGCGAGGTAGGCATGCTCGGGGCCGACGCCGGGGTAGTCCAGGCCGGCGCTGATGCTGTGCGTCTCGGTGATCTGGCCGTTGTCGTCCTGCAGCAGGTAGGTGCGGTTGCCGTGCAGCACGCCCGGGCTGCCGCGCAGGATGGAGGCGGAATGCTTGCCGCTGTCCAGCCCTTCGCCGGCGGCTTCAACGCCGATCAGCCGGGTGTTCTCGAACGGAATGTAGGGGTAGAAGATGCCCATGGCATTGCTGCCGCCGCCCACGCAGGCCACGACAACGTCGGGCTGCTTGCCCTGCAGCTCGCCGGTAATGCCCTGCTGCGCGAGCATGCCGGGCATCTGCTCGATGCACTCGTTGCCGATCACGCTCTGGAAGTCGCGCACCATGGTCGGGTAGGGGTGCGGGCCGGCCACCGTGCCGATGATGTAGAAGGTGTCTTCCACGTTGGTGACCCAGTCGCGCATGGCCTCGTTCAGCGCGTCCTTCAGGGTGCGGCTGCCCGATTCCACCGGCACCACGGTGGCGCCCAGCAAATTCATGCGATACACGTTGGGGCTCTGGCGCTTGACGTCCTCCGCGCCCATGTACACCACGCACTCCAGCCCGTAGCGGGCGCAGATGGTGGCGGTGGCCACGCCGTGCTGGCCGGCGCCGGTTTCGGCAATGACGCGCGGCTTGCCCATGCGGCGCGCCAGCATGGCCTGGCCGATGGTGTTGTTCACCTTGTGGGCGCCGGTGTGGTTCAGGTCCTCGCGCTTGAGGTAGATCTGCGCTCCGCCCATTTCGCGGCTGGAGCGCGCCGCGTGGTAGATGGGCGAGGGCCGGCCCACGAAGTGCGCCAGCTCGTAGCGGAATTCGGCCAGGAAGTCGGGGTCGTTCTTGTAGCGCTCGTACGCGTCGCGCAACTGGTTGATGGCGTGCGTGAGCGTCTCGCTGGCGAAGGTGCCGCCATACGTGCCGAAGTGGCCGCTGGCGTCGGGTTGCTGGTAATCGAACATGGTGTATCCAAAAGCCTCGATGGTTGCCGGCATGTCCGGCTCCATTCGAATCGAGGGAAGGAGGCGGTCTGGCGGCGCTTACTGGGAGGCGAAGGCGTCGGCGGCGCGCACGGCCGCAACGAATTCGCGGATCTTGCCGGCGTCCTTGATGCCCTTGGAGGCCTCCACGCCGGAACTCACGTCAACGGCCAGCGTCTTGCAACGCGGCCGCAGCACGCGAATGCCATCGCCGACGTTGGCAGGCGTCAACCCACCAGACAAGACGAGGTGAGCGTTTGCGACGTGTGGAAGGAGTGACCAATCGAATGCCTTGCCGCCTCCGCCGTATCCTTCGACATGGGCGTCGAGCAGGATGGCCTGGGCGTCTGAGAAATCGTCCGCGTATTTTACGAGGTCGAAGTCGATTCCGGCCGGCCCCAGCGGAATTCGGGCCGCCCGCAGGAAACGGTGGCCGGCGGCGCCGGCGCGGCATTGTTCGGGCGTTTCGTCGCCGTGGAACTGGGCCATGGCGCCGGCGACGGCGGCCAGGGCGCGGTTGGAGGTGGCCGTATCCTCGTTCACGAAGAGAAGCACGGGGGTCACGAACGGCGGCAGGCGAGACGCCAGCTCGGCCGCCCGCTCGATGCTCACGGCCCGGGGGCTCCTGGGGTAGAGCACGAAGCCAACCGCGTCTGCGCCGGCCTCCACCGCCGCGTCCACGTCCTGCTCGCGGGTCATGCCGCAGATCTTGATGCGGGTGCGGATCAGGGGGTCACTCATGGCAGGCCATGATACGCAGCCGTGCCGGCGCCCACCGTCACTTCGGGCGGGAGACCCCACTGCGGCCCGTATTGCGGCCCGAGGAAGTAAAGGCCGGCCGGCGAGAAGGTCGGCGCGGCGATCAGGCGGCTCCTGGCGGCAAGCACTTCGCCCATCCATTCCGGCTTGGCCTGGCCTTGGCCGACGCGCACCAGGCAGCCCATGATGTTGCGGATCATGTGGTGCAGGAAGGCGTCGGCCTCGAACTCGAAGTACCAGCGGCAGCGCTCGTCCGGGGAGTCGCGCCGGATCTCGATACGGCGAACTTCCTTCACCGGCGACAGGGCCTGGCAGGCCGAAGCGCGGAAAGAGCTGAAATCGTGCTGCCCGACGAGATATTGCGCCGCGGCGCGCATGGCATCGCCGTCGAGCGGATACATGGTCCAGCCGACGCGGCCGGCGTCGACGCTGGGGCGCACCGGCGACTGCGAGAGCACGTAGAGGTAGCGCCGCCCGAGCGCGCTGGCCCGGCAGTGGAATTCGCGCGGCACCACATGCGCCCATTGGATCGCGATGTCTTCGGGCAGATACCGGTTCGTGCCGCGCACCCAGGAGAAGGGCTCGCGTTCGACCTCGGTATCGAAATGCACCACCTGCATGAGGCCGTGCACGCCCGAGTCGGTCCGGCCGGCGCAAAGGGTCGAGATGCGAGAAGCGGCGAAGGCCGCGAGCGCGGCCTCCAGCTTGTCTTGCACCGTCTTGCCCGATGGCTGGCTTTGCCAGCCGTCGTAGGCGCGACCCAGATATCGAACGCCGAGGGCCAGCCTCACCCGTCAACCCTCAAGCAGGACTCCTCAGCGCAACTGGCCCAGCAGCTGCTGCGCCTGAGCGCGCAGGTCGCCCGAGGATTCGGCCGCCACTTCCTCGACCAGCGAGCGGGCGCCTTCGGCGTCGCCCAGGGCGTGCAGCTCGCGCGCCAGGGTCAGCTTGATGGCGTGCGGGTTCTCGCCGCTGTCCTCGAAGGAGGGCTCGAGCCGCGCCGGGGAGGTGTTGGTGCCCAGCGATCCGCCGCGCGTGCTCATCTCGAATTCGACGTAGCCCGAGTCGCCGGGCAGGCCCGCGCGCAGGGTGGCCGGCTGGGTGTGCTCCTCGTCGTC
>JAFECZ010000269.1 GCA_018241905.1 Pseudomonadota bacterium | reverse complement strand
CGATTGTGGTTCTGGTGTTCCCCGCTGTCGACTCCAACGCTTCAAGTACGCGGCGAATTCTTTCGGTGAACGACTGGATTCCACCGGACCTTCCGGAACGGGTACCGACTTGGCGAAGGCGGTCTCCGGCAGAATCCGGCCATGAGGCGACAATCGCCTGCGTCCGGTATCAGCGAAGCTGCACTTGTCGCAGTACAGTCTCCAGGCCCATAATTTCCGGGGGCTTTTAGGCTCCCGAAGAATCTGGCTGCTGGCGAGGTGCTCAATGACAACGCGACGACATGCCATCGTGGCGACAGGCGCCTTCGCATTGACGGTAGATGCGGTCGGGACGCAGCCAGCGCACGTACCGTTCGTGGTGTGGCTAGGTATCGATCCGCTGTTGCCCGGTGAATCGGAAGTCGTTGAACCGCTGCGCGAAGGCTTGCGCCAACTCGGATACGTAGAAGGCAAGTCAATTGTGTTCGAGTACAGACACACGCACAGCAGGCCTGAGCGCCTGCCGGAATTGATCGAAGAGCTAGCGCGCCAGAAGGTCGACGTCCTCTTCTCCGCAGCGCCGCATACGGTACTCGTCGCGAAGAAGTACGCCCCCGAGATTCCGTTCGTTTTTGCGGCAATCGACGATCCAGTGGGAGCGGGGGTCATCGAGAGCCTGTCGCATCCAGGAGGGCACGCCACCGGTGTGTCTTGGGATTCGACTCCAGCAATTGCCGCAAAACAGTTTGAATTTCTTCGGCAAGTGGCTCCAGCGAGCCGACGGCTGGCCATCCTCTGGAACCCGACCATTAAGAGCAGCCAGGCTTTCGTACGTGAAGCGCAGTCGGCGGCTGAGGCTTCAAGAACGACGTTGACTGCATACGAAGCGCAAGCCGAGGCCGATTTCGAACCAGCGTTCGCCGAGATGTCCAAGTCAGGGGAGAGTGCGGTCCTAATCCTCGGCTCGTGGTTCAGCTGGCTTCACCGAGAGCGCCTTGCCGCACTTGCAGTCAAACAAGGCCTTCCTTCCATCTTCGGGAATCGGGACTCGGTGCTCGCCGGCGGCCTGATGTCCTATGGTCCAAACCTGCAAGACCTCTTTCGCAGGGCGGCAACATACATCGACAAGATCCTGAAAGGCGCAAGGCCTGCCGACTTGCCAGTCGAGCAGCCGATGAAGTTTGAATTCGTGGTCAACGCAAAGACCGCTAAGGCCCTGGGCATCACAATTCCGCACAGCTTGCTGCTGCACGTTGACGAGCTGATTCAATGACCACCATGCGTACCTCGACTGCTACATGGCCGGCTGCGGCGCGTCGATTTCGCAGGCGCCGATGAAGGGTCGCGCAGGCAGGCCGCGGTCGACATCGGTATCGAATTTCTCCGTCGTGCGCCAAGTGGCGGCGTCACCTTCCTGGCTCCTAAGCACGGGTCGTGGATTTCGCCTCCGGGCACCGACCTGCCCCTGGGCGTCGTGGACTGCGGGTTTGTTGGCAATGCGACGGGTACGGCGAACGGAAATTTTCCTCGATCCGATCTAGAACTGCGCGTACCGCATGCGCCGTTGCCGGCCAAGGCTTTTTCGATTCAGATCGACCTAAAAACCCCCGAGTTCGCGGCAGGTTGCGCCTCAGCATCTTCCAGCGCCCGGATGACGCCCGGCAACCGCTCGCACTCGCGCTCGAGCGCGGCGACCCAGGCACGCGCGTGCTGGGCTTCATTGAGGGCCTGCTCGTGCAGGGCGGACGGGCCCCAGCGGCTTTCGAACCAGCGGGCCAGCTGCACGGCGCTGGGGGGCGTGGCCGTCGGCGACGTAGCGCGGCAGGGTGCGCAGGCTCAGGTCCAGGTGGGCGGGCGGTGTTCTTGCGCGGCGCGAGCTGGTCGGCGAGCAGGTAGGCCAGCGGCGGCAGGGCGCGGCCGAGGGGGCGAGGATTGGCATAGCGGACCTCTTGGAGAACGGGAGGCAATGGAGCCGGCCCAGCAACGCAAGTGGCAATCTGTCCCAGGGCCCATGTGCCCTGCCCTGCTTTCCTCTTGCCATCCGAGCTTTCACGTCACGTGGGCAGGACTCAACATATTCGTCGGGCTTTGATCCAGCTGGTTGCATCCTTGCCGGCGCACTGCCGTGCCGAGTTGTGCCTGCTGCCGCGCGACGGCGGCGGGCTTGTGGCCAGCGTTCGATTCCAGGCATCGGCGTAAGTCCTGTGCCTACTCGGGTCACGGCGATGTCACTGGCGCTTTGAAGAATGGGGCGCCCATCCCTTCCCTTCACAGCCCATGAAAAAACTCTCTGCTGATTTGCGCGCCGCGCTGCTATGCGGTGCCTTGTGCTTCGGCGCTGCCATCACGGCGCAGGCCGCGGACCAAACCGTGCCCGGCGCCGGCAATGACGAAGCCATTCGCCTGTCCAAAGGCTCGCCGCTGGTGCAGTCGGCGTTCGACATGCTGCGCGACCGGTTGCGCGATGTGCGCTCCAATACCCTGCGCGACCACATGGCCGAACTCATGGACCATGAGCGCGCCTGCGTTCAACACCGCGCTAGCCTGACGGCGGACGACAAGTCCCGCATCATCTCCGAGCTGGCGCAGGCCAAGCTGGTCGATATGGCCGACGATGCGGGCTTTCCCGGCGGCGTGCGGGCTGGAATCTTCCCACCGGTGCTGGCCGACGGCACGGCCTGCCCGCGCATGCCGCAGGCCTTCTTCTCGGCGCCGGGCGGCGCGACTTTCGGGCACCACTCCGAGCCGGGCGGCCTGCCGGTGCATGAAGCCTTCAACGACACGAGCGCGTTGGGCTTGGCGCACAGCTACCACGCCGTGTACGGCCACACCGGCCCGAACGGGCTGCCGGTGGTGGTGCGCGAACGCGCCGACAACGAGCGCGAGGGCAAGAAGACCGATGCCGCCTTCGTGATCGACAGCGACACGGTCCTGGCCGCACCGATGTGGCATGACTGGGCCAAGACGATGGTGTTCCAGTGGAACGCCGACGGCACCGAGTTTGCCGAATTGAACTTCGGCGGCAATGGCGCCACCGACAACAATGGCCAGGCCGGCAACTCCAAGACCGGCGCCCACCATATCCTCGGGCTGGCCGAGGCGATGAAGCGCGGCCTCGCGCCCGACTTCGTCATCGCCGTGGCGTCCGCGCACTCGGTGCCGACGCTCGGCAACGAGTACAAGGTCGTCAATTGGCTGCGCGCGGCCGCGATCATTGCGCAGATCGATCCGTACAAGGCCGGCTATCTCACCCGGGATGCCAGGCAGAATCCGCGGCTGCCGGCCGTGCGCCGGCTCGGCGATGTCGATCTGATGGCGGCGCCGCAAACCCAGACCAATATGCTGGTGGAGTACGTGCTGCACAACCTGTCGGATGCCGACTACGCGTTCACGGGTGCGGCAGCAACCGACGTGAGCTTTGCGCTGGAGAAGCTCGCGGCCGAGTACGGCTACGACCCTACTACGGCGGACTACCTGCGCAGGTTCCGCAACCCGGTGCTCACCTACCTGTCCGCCGAGCGCCTGTACATCCTGTACAGCAACGGCGGCCTGGACGCCGTACGCAAGGAAATCGGCAAGCTGCGCAAGCTCGCGGTCATCTAAGGAGCGGTGCGGCGGGTGGCCGCGGCTGGTGGAGGTGCGGGCATAGACGCTTCGGGACAAGCGCGTCTTCGGTGCGGGAAGCCCGAGACATGAATGTGGCGCGGAATGCTTCCACAAGCTCGTCGGCGGCGGTCACGGGACCGACACAAGTAGTCCGTAAGCTCTGGCGACCCCCTCCCCCCGCGCGAACGCCCTCGACCGTTCGCGGCCCCTCCTTCTCTTGGACACGCCGGAGCACCCCGATGACTGCACCCCGTCAGCGCCTGAGTTCCCTCACCATCGCATTGGCCCTCGCCGGCTTCGCATCCGTGGCGCCGGCCGCCGATGGCGATGCCGGCGGCGCGCAGGCCCACCCGCGGGCGCTTGAACAGATCACCAACCTCGTCGTGATCTACGCCGAGAACCGCAGCTTCGACAATCTCTATGGCGCCTTCCGCGGCGCCGATGGCTACCTGCGCGACAACGGCCATGCAATCCCGCAGGTCGACCGAGACGGCAAAACCGTGCTGCCCGTTCTGCCGCCCGCCTGGGCAGGCCTGACCGCGCCCGGCCAGACGCCGGTCGTGACGCAGGCGCAGACGACCAATGTGTGGCCGAACGCACCGTTCCGCATCGACGATCCGACGCGGCCGTTCGGCTACGCCGCACTGTCGGGCAACGTGATCACGCGTGACCTGTACCACCGGTTCTTCGAGAACGCGATGCAGATCAACGGCGGCAAGAGCGACATGTACGCGGCCTGGGGCGACTCGGGCGGCTTGGTCATGGGCACCTTCGACGGCAGCCAGACCAGGCTGTGGAAATTGGCGCAGCAGTACACGCTGGCCGACCACTTCTTCCAGGCCGCCTACGGCGGCTCGTTCCTGAACCACCAGTACCTGGTCTGCGCCTGTGCGCCCAGCGTGCCGGCGGCGACGGTGGCGGCCAACAAGATGTCGATCAACGTGCTCGCGCCCAGCATCGGCGACGTGCCGCAACTGGCCCCGACTGCGAGCCAGAAGGCCTCCGCGCTGGAGGGCGCTCCGTCTCTGCGCACCGGCAACATTGCGCCGCTGGACTACTTCGGCGCCGGCGACGGCTACCGTGCGGTGAACACCATGCAGCCGGCCTACCAGCCCAGTGGCAACAAGCCGGTGGACAACGTCGGCAATGACGGCCGGTACGCCAACCCGACCGCGGCAACGAGCCTGCCGCCGCAGACCCAGACCACCATCGGCGACCTGCTGAGTGCGCGCGGCGTCAGTTGGGCCTGGTACTCAGGCGGTTGGAACGCCGCCTCGGCCACGCCGTACCCGTACAACAGCGCCACCGGCACCTTCGGCACCAGCACCACGATCTACAACGCCAACAGCGTCGGCACCGCCGATGCGGCGCACACCGACTTCCAGCCGCACCACCAGCCGTTCAACTACTACGCAGCGTTCGACCCGGTCGCCCACCCCAACGCGCGCGCCGAGCACCTGAAAGACCGTGAAGACCTGTTGCAGCAGGCGCAGGCCGGCACGCTGCCGGCGGTGGCGTTCTACAAGCCGGTGGGCATGCTGAACCAGCACCCGGGCTACACCAACGTGAGCGCGGGCGACGATGAAATCGCCGACGTGGTCGCCAAGTTGCAGGCCAGTCCGCAATGGGGGCACATGCTGATCGTCGTGACCTACGACGAGTTCGGCGGCCAGTTCGACCACGTGGCGCCGCCCAAGGGCGACCTGTACGGTCCGGGCACACGCATTCCGGCGCTGCTGATCTCGCCGTGGGTCAAGCAGGGCCACGTCGACCACACGCCGTACGACACGGCCTCGATCCTGCGCTTCATCACCCGCCGCTGGTCGCTGCCCACGCTGCCCGGCCTCGCGAAGCGAGACGAGGCGCTGGTGGCCAACGGCAATCGCCCGATGGGAGACTTGACGGCCGCCCTGCGTCAATGATGGGGAGGTCGGTGGCGCGCGCCTGCCGCCGCATCGGCGTCGCGGCGGCCTTGTGCATCATGACGGCCGGGGCGGTCCTGGCTGCGGCGGATGCGGGCAGCCCCACCGCCCGTCTGCCAGGCTACGGCCCGCGCACGTTCGGCGACCGCCCGAGCGTGGCGCAGATGACCGCCATCGGTGAGCGCCTGTTCGTCGAGCAGGCCCTCTCGGCGTCGGGCCGCGTGTCCTGCGCCAGTTGCCACAGCCCGCAGCACGCGTTTGCGGCGCCCAACGCGCGGCCGGCGCAACCCGGGGGCGCGCGGCTCGCCAGTGCGGGCCGGCGCAACCCGCCATCGCTGATGTACCTGCAGACCACGCTGCCGTTCACCGAGCACTACATCGACGACGAGGACGGTCACGGCATCGACGCTGGACCGACGGGCGGCTTCACCTGGGACGGACGCGTGAACACGCTGCACGAGCAGTCGCTCATTCCCCTGTTCGCACCTCACGAGATGGCCAACCGCGACGCGCGCCAGCTTGCGCGGCAACTGCAGCGCAGCCCCGTCGCTGCGGACTTCAGGCGCGCCTTCAGCGAAGCTGACAAGGACGTGTTCGACCAGCCCGAGGAGGTCGTGCGATGGGTCGGCGCGGCGCTGGAGGTCTATCAACAGGATCCGGCGACCTTCTATCCGTACACCAGCAAGTTCGACGCGGTGATGCGCGGCCAGGCGCAGTTCGACGCGGCGCAGGCGCGCGGGCTGGTGCTGTTCAATGACCCGAACAAGGGCAACTGCGCCGCCTGCCATCCAAGCGGGCGTCGTTCCGACGGGGGTCTGCCGGCCTTCACGGACAGCGGCTATGGCGCGCTCGGGGTGCCGCGCAATGCGTTGCTGCTGGCCAATCGCAACCCACGGTATTTCGACATGGGCTTGTGCGGCCCTGAGCGCACCGATCTGACGGACAAGCGCGAGTACTGCGGCTTCTTCAAGGTGCCCAGCCTGCGCAACGTCGCGCAGCACCGGGTGTTCTTCCACAACGGGCGCTTCACCAGCCTACGCCAGGTGTTGGACTTCTACGCCACACGCGACACCGATCCCGGCCGTTGGTACCCGCGCGACGCGCACGGCAGAGTCACGCGCTACGACGATCTGCCGCCCGATTTGCGCGCCAATGTCAATGCCGAAGTGCCGTTCGAGCCGTTGCCGCAGGGCAAGCGCCGGCTGAATGAAGCCGAAATCGACGACCTGCTAGCGTTCCTGCGCACGCTCAACGACGGCTTCGCCGTGAAGCGCACACAAACGGGTCAGCACTCGGGCAGCTGCACGGATCAGTGCAGGTGAACATACGCTGTTATTCCTGCAAATGCTCGCCGCAGACGGCAGCCGATGCATTTCGGCAAGCCCTCGCCGAGTCAGATCTTCGCGGAGCTAGTGCGCGCAGGGGGATTCGATGGGATCCTCTACGAAAGCACTAAAGGACCGGGGCAATGCTTGGCGATCTTCCCGTCAGCTCTGACTCACGCGTCGCTCGCCGACGCCGCGCCCGCGCCGATCAAGCACACGAGATTGGACAGCACCACGGCCGAAGCACTCTGCGGCTGGGATGATGTGGCCAAGCAGC
>JAFECZ010000268.1 GCA_018241905.1 Pseudomonadota bacterium | reverse complement strand
GGCTCCACCTCCGTGCAGGTCTCCGGCAAGGAAGTGATGCTCAAGAACAAGAGCTACTTCTCGAAAAGCACCGGCGACGAGGCCGGCAGCGCACCGAAGAAGGGCGTGGTCACCAGCAAGAACATGGGCAAGGTTTATTTCAACGCCTGGTCGATGGACGTGAAGATCGAGGGCGAGAACGTGGTGCGGATGATGGATATCACCACGCACAACCATGGGTCGGTGCCAGGAAACTCGCCGACCTGGCCCTATCTGGATGAGATGACCGCACCCCAAGCGGAGCAGGCGTGCGGTGATGAGATGGAAGAGGTCAAGAAGCGTTGCAAGAACTGCGAGACCAACGACCACGCGGACGTGGATTGCCCCCCAATCTATGCCAACTCGACCAAGAACGCTGGGTACAAGAACGACCCTTGTGTGAAGGCCAAGCGCTGCATGCTGGTTCCGTACTCTCGGCAGAACAACAAGAAAGGTGGTTGCTGCCCGGGGCAAACGGCTCATCACCTGGTGCCCAAGCACCATTTCCCGAAAAGTGACTACCCTGGCTACGACGCGGGCGAAGCGCCCTGTGTATGCGCCGAAGGCCACTCGTGGCACCGAAACGCGCCCGGTGACCAGCATTTCAACAAGTGCGACAAGACTCATGCCGACATGCACGACATTCAGGATGCCGCGGAGCGCGACGCGATCAGCAGCCTGGAGAAGAAGATCGCAAAGGGCAAGGACGTAGGCAGCCGCGATGCCGACTACGCGATGAACTACGAAGAGGCCCGCGATACTGCGGTGGACGCGCACCAGGAGTGCTTTCCCAAGTCCGGCTGTAGCGAGAAGTGCCTTGAAGCTCAGCTCAATGCCTATCACAGGCAAAAGGACGTCGGCGTGCGGGACGGCAGCCTGGTGCGAACCAAGCGTGTTGGCGCGTCCGAGGACGACTAACCGCGCATAGCAAGGGGAAGCTCATGGCCATGCAGCCCGCATTCAATATCGCCGACAGCGTCATGGTCGACGCCGTCGTTCGGGGAGATGACGATCTGGTATTCCTGGCGCACAGCGAAGCGTCGCTGGACGCTGACAGTCCGGTGAGCCAGTTGGTCCGTTGGACTGGCGGCAACTGGATCTTGTTGGGCAGTTGGCCCTGGCAGGGCGTGGGTTTGGCAAACGCCGGCCTTGGCGATGTCGAAGACTGGGTTGTGCTGGGGCGTGACGGTGAAGTCGGCCGCTTGGGGCGAGGCATGTCGAGCGTCGATCAGAACGATGACACGCTTGGGCCGTTCCGCGGGCTGACGCGCTTGGGTGACCGTGTCTTCGCCTTCGGCATGAAGCGCGAAGTATTCGAACTCGAGTCCGGTGATCGATGGGTGCGGCGCATGGAAGGCCTCGAGCCCGAGGACGAAGATGAAGACGATAGACCGGCGCGCAAGAAGCGTCTTGGCGGCCTCAATGCCGTGGCGCTTGATGCTGGCGGCGTGCTCACCGCCGTCGGCATGCGTGGCGAAATCTGGATGCGAACCGGCGACCGCTGGCGGGCCTGCGACAGCCCGACCAACGTGATGTTGAAGGACGTTTGCTTGGGTGGAGACGGGAAATTGCACGCCTGCGGCCTGGCCGGAACGCTGCTTTCGGGCGCCGGGTCGACTTGGCGTGTTGTCGACTACCAGGGCGCCGAAGAGCTGGACTTCTGCGCAATCGCCTGGTTCGGCGATGCGCTGTACCTCGCCGACGGTCATTCAGTGCGACGACTGATCGGCGAAACGCTCGAACTTGTGGACTTTGGCGTCGATGCGATCGTGCCGGCAGCACGCCTGGTCTGCGGTGCTTCCACGCTCCTGGCAGTGGCCGGTCAGGAAGTTTGGCAGAGCATGGACGGGTACGCGTGGCGCAGTGTCCTGGGATGAGATTGACCGTGAACAGCCTTGACTGACTTCGCATGAAGCGCGATCCCGTTCCCGTGGTTGTCCAGCAGCACGAGCAAGAGGCGATCGCGCTTCGGAACACCCGCTCGTTTCTTGTCCGCGCCCCCCACGTCAAACTGAACCAACTGCGCCGTCTTGACGACCGCCTTGCCGCGCACCTCGACGGTTTGGACGTGGCCGGCGAATATGGTTCGAAGCTCGCGGCCGATGCACTCGAAAGCCCGGGCCCAGGCGAAATCTTCACTGCGACGGTTCGAGCAATCGAAGAGCGCAATGCGGTCGGCCTCGAAAAAACGCTCGCACTGGCCCAGGCGCTGCCCGATAGCCAGGCGGGCCTTGTCTCGGCCTTTGGATGGGTCTCCACGTCCAGCCTTCGCGGCATTACCAAGGCGCTACTCGAAGCACCCGATGCGTTTCGCCGCCAGATCGGCCTCGCGGCCTGCGCCGCGCACGGAGTCGACCCTGCCGCCTCGGTGGCCGCGGCATTGAAGGACGCCGACGCGGCGCTTCGCGCCCGCGCCTTGCGCGTCGTCGCCGCCCTGGGGCGAGTCGACTTGCTTGCCGATTGCGTCGATGCGACGGCCGATGCGGATGCTCATTGCGCTTTCGAAGCGGCACGCGCTGGCGCCCTGCTCGGCGACCGGCGAGGAACTGTCTCCGCGCTGCGCAGCATGGCGCTGGTCTCTGGCCCCCGCCGCCCGCATGCCCTGGCCCTGGCGCTCAAGCTGCTGGACCCGGCCGAGGTTCATGCGGTGCTCAAGAGCGTGTCGCAGAACCCGGCCGCCGTACGCCTGCTGATTCGCGGCATTGGTGTCTCCGGCGATCCGCACTATGTCCCCTGGCTCATCCAGCAGATGAACAGCCCCAAGCTCGCACGCATTGCCGGCGAATCGTTCAGCTTGATCACCGGGGTGGATGTGGCTCGGCAGAACTTCGAGCGCACCTTGGCCGAATCACCGGAAGCCGGGCCCAGCGATGATCCGGACGACGACGATATTGCGATGGATGAAGACCATGGCCTGCCCTGGCCTGACTCAGAAAAGATCACCGCCTGGTGGCAGGCCAGCGGCCATCGCTTCGTTGCCGGAACACGCTACTTCATGGGTGAGCCGCCGTCGCTTGCCCATTGCCTGGCTGTCCTGAAAGAAGGCTACCAGCGACAGCGCATCGCCGCGGCCGAATGGCGCTGCGTGCTTCAGCCCGGAATGCCCTTGTTCAACACCGCTGCTCCTGCCTGGCGGCAGCAGCGCTGGCTCGGCATTACCGCAACGGCGGTCGAAGCCTGATTGAACGCATGGCCACCAAGTACATCCTCGCAGCGCTAGCCGCCGTCTTTCTCGCGGCCGCCCTCTGGCGCCTTTCGCGCGATGGTTTCAAACTCGCGCCATCGAGCCGCAGCTGGCTTCTGGTCGCGCTGATCTTCGCGTCCGTGTCCGGCTGGCTCTGGTGGACGGAGACCCAACGATGAATCGGAATCGGAGGCAGCAACCGTGATCAACCTGGTGGTCGTAGGCGGCCAGACCGCAACCGGAGGCCAGCCGCGCTCCGCGCAGTTCGGCCCCGCCGGCGGCACCATCGGCCGATCCAACACCAACACGCTGGTGCTGGACGACCGCACCGTGTCGCGCACGCATGCCACGGTGGAATGTCGGGGCGGGCGCTACTTCATCACCGACCGCGGCAGCAATCCGCTGCAGCACAACGGCCGCCCCTTGGGAAGCGGAAACGAGGTGGAACTGGGCGATGGCGACCGCCTGATGGTGGGCTGCTTCGAACTCGCGGTACGCGGCGCGCCGGCATCGTCGCAGCAGACCATCCCCGCGCCTGCGCCCGCATCGGCCGCGCCGTTTGCATCGGCCAGCCAGCCCACGTCCGACGACCCGTTCGCCGACTTGCTGTCGGGCATCGGCTCGCCGCCGTCGGCGGCACCCGCACCTGCACCGGCGCCGGCACGTGCGCCGGCGCCCTCCACCGACTCGCTGCTCTTTCCCGACCCGATGGCCATGGGCGCGCCGCGGGCCGCGCCGGCGCCCGCCTCGGACGACGATCCATTCGCAGACCTGCTGGGCACCGGCACCGCCGCACCCAAGCCCGGTGCCATCGAGGATTTCTCCGACCTCGGTCTGCGCGCGCCCGATGCGGCCGCCGGCATCGACCATCTGTTCGGCGCGCCGAGCAAGACGCCGGGTGCGGATCCGCTGGCCCTGTCGCCCTTGGCCGATCCGCTGCTGCAACCCAACACGGCCTCCGATGCAGACCCGTTCGCGGCGCTGCAGGCCGGCCCGCCCAAGGCGGCGCCCGCGCCCAGGAGCGACCACCTGTCCATCGATCGCCTCGGCTTCGCACCCCCCAAGGGCACGGTGCACGGCGTGGCGGATGACGATCCGTTTGGCGACCTGTTGCCGACGCCGCCTCTGCCGCCGCCGGCGCAAGTCGTGCGAAGCCCCGGGCCACCGGTTGTCGCACCGCCGCCCGCTGCGGCGCCCATGGCCCCGCCCGCGCCTCGCGCCTTCGCACCCGCGCAGGCAAGCGCCGGCATCGGCAGCACCAACAGCAGCAGCAGCAGCGACGCCGAGTTGCTCGCCGCCCTGCTGCGCGGCCTGAACAGCACGCACCAGATGCCCACCACGCTCACGCCCGAGCTGATGGAGCGCATCGGCGTGCTGCTGCGAAGCGCCACCGAAGGCACGCTGCAGCTGCTGCTCGCCCGCCAGGAAGTGAAAAAAGGCGTGCATGCCGAAGTCACCATGATCGCGGCCAGTGCCAACAACCCGCTCAAGTTCTCGCCCACGGTCGAGGTGGCGCTGGGGCACCTGATGGGCCCGGGCATGCGCGGCTTCATGGGCCCCGAAGAGGCCATGCGCGATGCCTACGACGACCTTCGCGCGCACGAGTTCGGCGTGATGGTCGGCATGCGCGCGGCGCTCACCCACGTGCTGTCGCGCTTCACGCCCGACGAGCTGGAAAAGAAGATCGCGGCAAAGAGCGCGCTCGACTCGCTCTTTGCCGCCAACCGCAAGGCCAAGCTGTGGGACCAGTTCGTGGCGCTTTACGGCAGCATCGCCGCGGAGGCCGAGGACGACTTCCACAGCCTGTTCGGCAAGGCCTTCGTCAAGGCCTACGAAGAGCAGATGGGCCGCCTCAAGTCGGGCGGCGGCAGCCGCTAGCCGGGCAGCAACAACAACAACCGAAAACCAGCGGGAGGCGCCCCTTGGAATTCGAGATCGAGATCGTGACCTTGTCCAAGCAGGGCGGCCGCGACTACAACGAGGACGCCTACGGCCACTGGAACGACGAGCGCCATGTGCTGTGCGTCGTGGCCGACGGTGCCGGCGGCCATGGCGGGGGCGACGTGGCCTCCGCCGTGGTGCGTCGCAGCGTGCTGGACGGTTTTTCGGCGCAGGCGGGCATCGGCGCGGGCTTGCTGCGCCAGCTGCTCGAGCGTGCCAATCTCGATGTGGTGGCCCGCCAGGCCGAAGGCGGCAAGCTGGCGGCGATGCGCTCCACCGTGGTGCTGGCCGCCATCGACCTGCAGGCGCAGGAGGTTGCGTTCGCCCACAGCGGCGACAGCCGGGCCTACCTGTTCCGGGGCGGCGCCGTTGCGCGCCGCACCATCGACCACAGCCTGGTGCAGCAGATGGTGGCGGGCGGCATGCTCGACGAGGAGGGCGCCCGTCTGCACCCGCAGCGCAACATGCTGTTGTCGGCGCTGGGCGCGGTCGAGCCGGCGCCGGAAATCGCGGTGTCGGAGCGCATTGGCTTGCAAGTGGGCGACGTGCTGCTCTTGTGCACCGACGGCCTGTGGGAGCCGCTGGGCGACGCCTGCCTGCTGGACACCTTGCGCACCTCGCGCGATGCCAGCCAGTGGGTCGAGAAGCTGGACGCGCAGGTCAAGGCCCGCGCCAAGCCCGGCCACGACAACTACACCGCCCTCGCGCTGTGGGTGCACGAGGACGACGAGACCACGCGGCTGATGATCTAGGGCCGGCCGGAATCAGGCTTCGGAGGAGCCGCCTGCTTCGTCCGCCGCGGCGGGCCTGTGCAGTGCCACGTCGCGCACGTTCTTCTGCACCGCCACGGCAGCGAACAGGCTCAGCAGGAAGGCCATGGCGTAGAAGCCTTTCTCGCTGCTGCCCAGCGTCGCATTCCACAGGCCGACTGCCAGCAGCAGCACGGCCAGCAGCAGCGAGATCCAGCACAGGCCGTAGTAGATGCCGGTGACCGCGATGCCATCGAGCCGGTCGCGCACCGTCTTTTGCAGCGACACGGCGGCGAACAGGCCGTACATGAGCACGATGAAGTAGTAGCCCTTCTCGTTGAGCTGCATCTGCGCGTTCCACAAGCCCGCGAGATAGGCCGCACCGCCCACGAAGAGCGCGGCCCAGGACGCGCCGATGAAGGCGCCGGTGGGGCGTTGGGGGCGTTGAATCGTGGTCTGCATGCTTCTCTTCTCCTGTTCGTTGGCTTCGAACGCCCCTCGGAGCGCCCGTGCGGCGGTGCCGCGGGCGCAGTCTTGTCGGGAAGGGAGAAGGTCCGGCCGCGAATTGCCCGAAGGCCGGCCTGGGTGTACCGCGGGGGGCGTGGCGCGCTACTGCGCCAGCCCTGCGCCAGGCGCGGGTTGCCCGCGCCCCTTGCGAAGTCCGTCAGACCTTCTTGTTGACCGCGATGTCCCAGCCCACGGTCTGGGCCGCGCCGCCGGCGCCCTTGGCGTCCTGCGGCACATACTCGTACTTGAACTTGGCGAAGTTCAGCGTCACGTTCTCGGTCAGCCGGTCCTCGCCGCCGCTGCCACCCGTGCTGATCGACGAAACGAGCACGGTGTTGAGCGTGATCTTGATGTACTCCAGCGGGTTCTCGCCCGCCTTGCGCACGACCAGCGTGGCCTCGTCGATGTGCTTGCCGCTGCAGCACGCGAGGATCAGCTTGGACGAGGCGGAGTCGATGTACTTGGTGAAGCTGAGGTCGTTCACGTTCACCTTGCCGGCGCCGGCGCCGCCGCCGATGTGCGCGGTGCCCGATTGCGACAGGCCCCAGCTCCAGGCCAGCACGTCGATCTCCTTCTTGTGCTTGTCGTCGGCGGACTCGCCGTCGATGTCCTTGATCTTGAAAAACATGTCTACGGCCATGATGCTTGCCTTTCGGGTGTGTGTGAGTGATGTGAAGGGCGCTTCCGGGGTGGTTGCGTCTTGTGGTGCGCCATGTC
>JAFECZ010000267.1 GCA_018241905.1 Pseudomonadota bacterium | reverse complement strand
AAGGCCGTGACGTGCTGTTCTTCGTGGACAACATCTACCGCTACACGCTGGCCGGTACCGAAGTGTCCGCCCTGCTGGGCCGCATGCCCTCCGCCGTGGGCTACCAGCCGACGCTGGCCGAGGAAATGGGCCGCCTGCAAGAGCGTATTACCTCCACCAAGGTGGGCTCGATCACCTCGATCCAGGCCGTGTACGTGCCGGCCGACGACTTGACCGACCCGTCGCCCGCCACCACCTTCGCCCACCTGGATTCCACCGTGGTGCTGTCGCGTGACATCGCCTCGCTGGGTATCTACCCCGCCGTGGACCCGCTGGACTCGACCTCGCGCCAGCTGGACCCGAACGTGGTCGGCGAAGAGCACTACAACACGGCCCGCGCCGTGCAGGGCACCCTGCAGCGCTACAAGGAACTGCGCGACATCATCGCCATTCTGGGCATGGACGAACTGGCTCCCGAGGACAAGCTGGCCGTGGCCCGCGCCCGCAAGATCCAGCGCTTCCTGTCGCAGCCCTTCCACGTGGCCGAAGTGTTTACCGGCTCGCCCGGCAAGTACGTGCCGCTGGCCGAGACCATCCGCGGCTTCAAGATGATCGTCAATGGCGAGTGCGACCACCTGCCGGAACAAGCGTTCTACATGGTCGGCACCATCGACGAGGCATTCGAGAAGGCCAAGAAGGTCGCTTAAGAAGGAATCACCATGGCAGGCACCATTCATGTGGACGTGGTCAGCGCGGAGGAGTCCATCTTCTCCGGCGAGGCCAAGTTCGTCGCGCTGCCCGGTGAAGCCGGCGAGCTCGGCATCTATCCCCGCCACACCCCGCTGATCACCCGTATCCGTCCCGGCGCCGTGCGCATCGAGACGGCCGACGGCGGCGAGGAGTTCGTGTTCGTGGCCGGCGGCATCCTCGAGGTGCAGCCCACCACGGTCACCGTGCTGTCCGACACCGCCATCCGCGGCAAGGACCTGGACGAGGAAAAGGCCAAGACTGCCAAGCAGGCAGCCGAAGAGGCGCTGAAGAACGCCAAGAGCGACATCGACATCGCCATGGCGCAATCCGAGCTGGCCGTCATGGCCGCCCAGATCGCCGCGTTGCGCAAGTACCGCGACAAGAAGTAAGGCGCTGCCTGGCTTCGGCCACGCGTACCTTCAAAAAAGCAAAAGCCGCCCTCGGGCGGCTTTTTTCATGCCGGCTCCATCGGGGTGGGCGCGGCTGAAATTGGCCCAGCCTCGATTCGAGTCGAACCCGGCCTTCATCACTTCGGACAACATTAGGCTCAAGTTAAGCCTTGTCTGGCAAAAGCCCCGCTCCTAGTATTCGCCTTCGCCCGACCCATCAGAGGCCGGCAAGAGAAATGGAGACAAGGCCTTGGACCGTCTGAGCGGACTGACTGCCGACGAGATGCAACTGCTGGAGACCGCCTTCTGGTCCAGCGGCGGGTCCCGTCACGGCTTTGCCGACCAGCTCGGCTTTTCCAAGAGCAAGGCCAACGCGCTCATCGCCAACCTGATCGAGCAAGGGCTGCTGGCTGAATCCGGCCTGCAGGCATCTTCGGGCGGGCGGCGTGCCGAAAACCTCCAGCTCAACAGCGCCCTGGGCGTGGTGGTGGGTATCGACATTGGCGCCACCAGCCTGGATGTCGCCGTGCTCCGGCCGGACCTGGGCGTTCTGGCGCAGCACAGCGAGCCCGCCGATGTTCGGCAGGGCCCCGGCGTGGTGTTGGCGCGGGTGCTGGTGCTGATGCGCGAACTGCTTGCGCGCAGCGGCCTGCGCGCAAAGGACGTGCTGGGCATCGGCATTGGCGTGCCGGGACCGGTGAACTTCGCCACCGGCCAGCTGGTGAACCCCCCGCTCATGCCCGCATGGGACAGCTTCTCGATCCGCGATTTCATGCGCGAGGAATACGCCGCCCCGGTGTTCGTCGACAACGACGTGAACCTGATGGCGCTGGGCGAACTGTGGCGCCTGCAGCGCTCGCTGACCAACTTCCTGGTGATCAAGGTGGGCACCGGCATCGGCTGCGGCATCGTGTGCCACGGCGAGGTCTATCGCGGCGCCGCCGGCTCGGCCGGCGATGTCGGCCACATCTGCGTCGACCAGGACGGGCCGCGCTGCCATTGCGGCAATGTCGGCTGCGTGGAAGCCATGGCAGCCGGCCCGGCCATCACCCGAATGGCGACGGATGCGGCAGACAAGGGCGAGAGCGAAGCATTGGCCCACGCACTGCGAACGCAAGGTCATCTGGAAGCAGTCCACGTGGGCGAGGCCAGCCGCGCTGGCGACGCAGCGGCCAACGCCATCGTGCAGCACGCCGGCAAGCTGATCGGCCAGATGCTCGCCTCGGTGGTCAACTTCTTCAATCCGTCGCACATCTTCATTGGCGGCGGCATCACGCGCATCGGGCCGCTCTTTCTGGCCGCGGTGCGCCAGAGCGTCTACCAGCGCTCGCTGGCACTGTCGACGCGTCACCTCGAAATTCAATACACGCCGCTGGGCGCGCAGGGTGGCGTCATCGGCGCCGGCGTGCTGGCGATGCAGGAAAGCCTGAAGGCGCGAGGCGTGGCGCCGTGACATCTGCACCCGCAGCCAAGCGCAGCGTGGCAGTGGCCTTCGACGGCATCGTCAAGGCCTTCGGCCCGGTGCAGGTGCTGCACGGCGTGAGCTTCGACCTCGCGCCGGGCCACGTGTACGGCTTGCTGGGTGAGAACGGCGCAGGCAAGTCCACGCTGATGAAGATCCTCTCGGGCTACGAGCAGCCCTCGGCCGGCACGGTGCGCATCAACGGTGACGCGCAGACCTTCGGCAACTCGCGAGATGCAGAGCAGTTGGGTGTGGTCCTCATCCATCAGGAGTTCAACCTGGCCGAAGACCTGAGCGTGGCGCAGAACATCTTCCTGGGGCACGAAAAGAAAAAGGGCCTGTGGCTGGACGACCGCGGCATGGAGCGCGAAGCGGCCGACGCGTTGGCGCAGGTGGGCCTGACGATCGATCCGCGCACCAAGGTGCGCCGCCTCATCGTGGCCGAAAAGCAGCTGGTGGAAATCGCCAAGGCGCTGGCCCGCCATGCGCGGCTGCTCATCATGGACGAGCCCACCGCCACGCTCACGCCCGGCGAGACCGAGCGCCTGTTCCAGCTCATCGCGCGCCTGCGCGCCGACGGCGTGACGGTCGTCTACATCTCGCACAAGCTGGACGAGGTCGAGCGCATTACCGACGAGGTGATCGTGATGCGCGATGGGCGCTTCGTGGCGCGCGCCCCCACGCGCGACCTGAGCCGCCACCAGATGGCCAACCTGATGGTGGGACGCGAGATCGCCGACCTCTATCCGCCGCGGGACGCAGTCGACCCCGCGCCGGCGCCTGCGCTGCAAGTGAAGCACTTCAGCGTGCCCGGCTGGGCGCAGCAAGCGAGCTTCGAAGTGCGGCCCGGCGAGATCCTGGGCTTTGCCGGCCTAGTGGGCGCAGGCCGCACGGAGCTCTTCGAGGGCATCATGGGACTGCGTCCGGCGTCGGGCGACGTGCGCCTGAATGGCCAAGAGGTGCGCATCCGCAACCCGCGCGATGCCGCGCGCCACGGCCTGACCTACCTCAGCGAAGACCGCAAGGGCAAGGGCCTGCACGTGGACTTCGGCTTGCGCGAGAACCTCACGCTGATGGCGCTGGAGCGCTACGCCAGGCCCTGGCTGCAGCCCGAGAGCGAGCGCGCCGCGCTGTCGGCAGCCGTCCAGGAATTCGGCATCCGCACCGGGTCGCTGGACGTGAGGGCGTCGTCGCTGTCGGGCGGCAACCAGCAGAAGCTCGCGCTGGCCAAGGTGCTGCATCCCAAGCCCCGCGTGGTGGTGCTGGACGAACCCACGCGCGGCGTGGACGTGGGCGCCAAGCGCGACATCTATTTCCTGATCCAGCGCATGGCCCGCGAGGGCCTGGCCGTGATCGTCGTCTCGTCCGAGCTGATGGAACTGATCGGCCTGTGCCACCGCGTCGCGGTGATGCGTGCAGGCCGCATCGTGTGCACGCTTCATGCCGACCAACTGACCGAAGAGGAGCTGATCGCTCATGCCACCGGAACCGCCCCCGTCGCAGCCGTCGAGTGACGCCAGCGCGCGGCACAGAGCCACCGCGCAGCGGGGCTGGGCCGAGCGCCTGCGCGGCGTCGGCCCCGTCATCGGCCTGGCGCTGCTGTGCGTGGCCGGCACGCTGCTCAACAGCGATTTCGCCACGCTGGACAACGCGATGAACGTGCTCACGCGCACCGCCTTCATCGGCATCATCGCGGTGGGCATGTGCTTCGTGATCATCTCCGGCGGCATCGACCTGTCGGTAGGCTCGATGGCCGCGCTCATCGCGGGCAGCGTGATCATGTTCATCAACTGGGCCGGTCCGGCCACCGGCTCGCCGCTCGCGGCAGTGGTGCTCGGCGCGGGCCTGGCGGTGGTGCTGGGTGCGGTGTTCGGGCTGGCGCACGGCCTGCTCATCACCAAGGGGCGCATCGAGCCCTTCATCGTCACGCTGGGTACGCTGGGCATCTTTCGCGCGTACCTCACGTACTTTGCGGACGGCGGTGCACTCACGCTGGACAACGACCTGTCGGACCTGTACGCGCCGGTCTACTACGGCAGCGTGATCGGCATTCCGATCCCGGTGTGGATCTTCCTCATCGTGGCGGTGGTGGGCGGGCTCATCCTCAATCGCACCGCCTATGGGCGCTACGTGCAGGCCATCGGCTCCAACGAGCAGGTGGCGCGCTACGCGGCAGTGAGCGTGGACCGCGTGAAGATCCTCACCTACGTGCTGCTGGGCGTGTGCGTGGGTATCGCCACGCTGCTGTACGTGCCGCGCCTGGGTTCCGCATCGCCCACCACGGGCCTGCTGTGGGAGCTGGAAGCGATTGCCGCCGTCATCGTGGGCGGCACTGCGCTCAAGGGCGGCGCCGGCAGCATCACCGGTACGGTGATCGGCGCCATCCTGCTCTCGGTCATCAGCAACATCCTCAACCTCACCAGCATCATCAGCGTCTACCTGAATGCGGCGGTGCAGGGCTTCGTGATCATCATCGTCGCGTTTCTTCAACGCGGCAGGCGCTAGAGCAAGACCAGAGTTCCCGTTCCTTACCAACTCAACCAAGGAGACAAACGCTCATGACAATCACCTTCACCCGCCGCCTCGCACTCACGGCCGTCGCGGCCGCCGCCTTCGCGAGCCTGCCGGCCCTGGCCGATGAAAAGGTCAACCTCGGCGTGTCGATCCCGGCGGCCACGCACAGCTTCATGGGCGGCATCAACTACTGGGCCAACCAGGCCAAGAAGGACCTGGAGAAGCAGCACAAGGACCTGAAGATCACCATCAAGACGGCGGCCAACGCGCCCGAGCAGGCCAACCAGCTGCAGGACCTGTCCACCGTCACCAAGATCAACGCGCTGGTCGTGTTCCCCTTCGAGTCGGCCGCATTGACCAAGCCGGTGGCACAGGTGAAGGCCAAGGGTGCCTACGTCACGGTGGTGGACCGCGGCCTGACCGATACCAGCGCGCAGGATGCGTATGTGGCCGGCGACAACACCGCTTTCGGCAAGATCCCGGCCGAGTACATCGCCAAGCAGATGGGCGGCAAGGGCAACCTGGTGGCGCTGCGCGGCATTGCCACCACGCTGGACAACGAGCGCATGGACGCCTTCAACTCGGTGCTCAAGAACTATCCGGACATCAAGCTGCTGGACGCCAAGTACGCCAACTGGAACCGCGACGACGCCTTCAAGGTCACGCAGGACTACCTCACGCGCTTCAAGAACATCGACGCCATCTGGGCCGCCGACGACGACATGGCGGTGGGCGTGCTCAAGGCCATCGAGCAGGCCAAGCGCGACGACATCAAGATCATCTTCGGCGGCGCGGGCGCCAAGGGCATGGTCAAGACCATCATGGACGGCAAGGACAAGCGCATCACCGCCGACGTGAGCTATTCGCCCAAGTTCATCTACGACGCGATCAAGCTCACGGCCGAGGCGCGGCTCAAGGGCGAGAAGCTTCCGGCGACCACGATCATTCCGTCGGTACTAATCACCAAGGACAACGCGAAGGACTTCTACCACCCCGATTCGCCGTTCTAGGCTCCCCCCAGAGTGCCTGGTTCACCCCCAGGCTCCCCTTGCTTCGCAAGGTCCGCCAACCCCTTTCCGGGGGGCGCACCCAGCGGCGTTTTCTTGATGCACATGTCTGAAACTACTTCTCGCAAGCTGCGCTACGCCATGGTGGGTGGCGGGCAGGGGGCCTTCATCGGGGCGGTGCATCGGCACGCGATTGCGCTGGACGGGCAGGCCGAACTGGTGGCGGGGGCGCTGTCGTCCACGCCGGACAAGGCGCGAGCCTCGGGGCGCGAGCTGCTGCTGGCCGACGACCGCAACCATGGCGACTGGCAGGCACTGCTGGCGGATGAGCTCAGGCGGCCTGCGGGCGAGCGAATCGATTTCGTCTCCATCGTCACGCCAAACCATGTGCACTTTCCGGTGGCACAGGCTTTTGTGGAGGCCGGCTTTCACGTGGTGTGCGACAAGCCGCTGGTACACACGTGCGACCAGGCCGACGCGCTGGTGGCCGCCGTGAAGAAGCACGGCACCGTGTTCGGCGTGACCTACAACTACACCGGCTACCCCATGGTGCGGCAGGCGCGGGCCATGGTGCGCGCGGGCGAGCTCGGCGAGCTGCGCAAGGTGGTGGTCGAATACAACCAGGGGTGGCTTTCCTCCCAGCTGGAGGCCAGCGGCAACAAGCAGGCCGCCTGGCGCACAGATCCGGCCAAGAGCGGGGCGGCCGGCGCCATCGGCGACATCGGTTCGCATGCCGAGAACCTGGTGGCCAGCATCACCGGCCTTGGGATCGAAAGCCTGTGCGCCGACCTGGCGCACATGGTGCCCGGCCGTGCGCTGGATGACGACGCAAGCATGCTGCTGCGCTTTGCCGGCGGCGCACGCGGCGTGCTCATTGCATCGCAGATCAACACCGGCCTGGAGAACGACTTGCGCGTGCGCATCTGCGGCACGCTGGGCACGCTGGAGTGGCGGCAGGAACGCCCCAGCCAGCTCGTCCACTATCCGCACGAGGGCCCCAAGCGAGTCTTCACGCGCGG
>JAFECZ010000266.1 GCA_018241905.1 Pseudomonadota bacterium | reverse complement strand
CGGCAGCCCCCATTCCAGCCTTCCCGCACCGAGGCCCCCATGGCGGTTCGTCCTCCTTGCGCGAGCGCGTGCGCCCGGCCACGCCCGCCGAACTGGGCAGCGTGCCGTGGCTGCGCGCGCTGGCGCCGGCTGAGCGCGAGCGGGCCGAATCCGCCATCGTGGTGGGCGACGCCGAGCCGGGCGACCTGGTGTGCCGCGTGGGGCGCCCGCCCACCTACTGGTTCGGCGTGATCGAGGGCCTGCTGAAGATGAGCAAGGACCGCGCGGACGGCAGCTCCATGACCTACAGCGGCCTGCCCTCGGGCGGCTGGTTCGGCGAAGGCACGGCCATGAAGCGCGAGCCCTACCGCTACGACATCCAGGCGCTGCGCAAGAGCGTGGTGGCGGGGCTGCCGATCGACGACTTCCACTGGCTGCTGGACCACTCCATCGGCTTCAACCGCTTCGTGATGAACCAGCTCAACGAGCGGCTGGCCCAGTTCATCGCCGCGCGCGAGGCCGACCGCCTGAACAACCCCGACGCGCGCGTGGCGCGCAACCTGGCGCAGTTGTTCAACCCGGTGCTTTTCCCCGGCGTGGGGCAGCTGCTGCGAATTACCCAGCAGGAGCTGGCCTACCTGGCGGGCCTGTCGCGCCAGCGGGTGAACGAGGCGCTGCGCACGCTGCAGGCGCGCGGTGTCATCGTGGTGGAGTACGGCGGCGTGCGCGTGCTCGACCTGGAAGCGCTGCGCGACGGTGCGGCGATGGCGGGCGCCGCAAAAGCCTAGGGCGCCACCGATGACAACGCGTGGCCGGCCGCGCATGATGGCGGTCTTGGTGGAAAGACAAACAAAGGACCACACACCATGATTCCGTCCCGCACCGTTCGCTGCGCCGCCCTGGCTGCCGTGGTCATGGCCGCCGCGCCGCTGGCCGGCGCAGCCGGCTTTTCGCTCGGCAGCCCCACCATCAAGCCCGGCAGCACGCTGACCGAGGCGCAGGTCTTCAGCGGCTTCGGCTGCACCGGCAAGAACATCTCGCCGGCCCTGAAGTGGAGCGGCGCGCCCGCCGGCACCAAGAGCTTCGCGCTCACCGTGTACGACCCGGACGCGCCCACCGGCTCGGGCTGGTGGCATTGGGTGGTGTTCGACATCCCGGCCGGCACCAGCGAGATCGCCGAGGGCGCCGGCAGCGCCGACGGCAAGGCCATGCCGGCGGGCAGCCAGCAGGCCCGCACCGACTTCGGCGCGCCGGGCTTCGGCGGCGCCTGCCCGCCGGCGGGGGACAAGCCGCACCGCTACATCTTCACGGTGTATGCGCTCAAGACCGACAAGCTCGACATTCCAGAGGGCGCTACGGCCGCGCTGGTGGGCTTCATGATCAACGCCAACAAGCTGGGCTCGGCCTCGTTCACCGCGAAGTACGGGCGCAAGTAGTAGCGGCAGGCAGGAAGGCACTGGAAAGAAAGAAAGAGCGAGGCGCGCATGGCGTGGCACGAAATATTGCTCAGCACCGCGGTGACCACCGTCAGCAGCTCGCTCGCGACGACCGAGGGCCAGATCGCCGCCGTGTCGGTGGCCATTGCCGGCGCGCTGGTGGTGGCCAGTACCTTCGTGCGCACCATGATCCCGCTGCGTTGCCTGGCGGTGGCCAGCAACGTGGGCTTCCTGGTGTACGGCGCGCTGCATCCTTCGCTGATCATGCTGATGCTGCACGCCACGCTGCTGCCCATCAACATCTTCCGTACCGCGCAGATGGTGCGGCTGACCCGTCGGGTGAGCGCCGCCGCGCAGACCAGCGACCTCTCGGGCGTCTGGCTGCGGCCCTACATGCGAAGCCGCCGCTTGCGCGCCGGGCAGGTGCTGTTCCGCAAGGGCGACGAGGCCGACCACCTGTTCTTCCTGGCCTCGGGGCAGATCGAGTTCGTCGAGATCGGCCAGATCATGGATGCGGGCCGCCTGTTCGGCGAGATTGCCTTCTTCGCGCCCGACAAACGCCGCTCGGCCACCGCGCGCTGCGTGACCGATTGCCTGGTGCTGCGCATCGACGAGCTGACCTTCAAGCAGCTGTATTTCCAGAACCCGGCCTTCGGCTTCGAGGTGGTGTCGCTCATTGCCGGCCGGCTCATGGCCGACCGGCAGCGGCTGGAGGCGCTGGTGGCGGCGGGGCAGGCGCAGCCGGTGGCCGTGGGGTCGGATCAGGCGGCTGCTTGAGGCCTGGCCGTCTCGAGGCCTTCGGCCCGGCCTTGTGCTCACTGCAATTTCTCGGCACTCAACACCAAGCAGATTTCATGGATCGGCCCCTGGCGCCGGGGTGAACAATGAAGCCTCCTCCCCGGCTTCGAGGTGCCCCGCATGCCTCCCGATGAACTCCATGCCGCCCATGGCAACTGGCAGGACCGCCTTCTTCACCGGCCGGTGTGCGACTTGCTGGGCTGCCGCCTGCCCCTGGTGCTGGCCGGCATGGACGGCATGGACGGCATGGGCGGCGTGGGCGGCGTGGCGTGCGCCGAGCTGGCCGCGGCGGTGGCGCAGGCGGGCGGCTTCGGCTTCCTGGGCATGGTGCGCGAGCCGGTCGCGCTCATTCGCGAAGAGGTGGCGCAGCTGCGCGCCGCCGGCGTGGCGCGCTTTGGCGTCAACCTGATTCCTTCGGCCACCGAACCGGCGCTGCTGGCCGCGCAGGTCGATGCCTGCATCGACCTGCGGGCGCCGGTGCTCGGCTTGTTCTGGGACGTGGTGCCGGAGCTGATCCGTCGAGTGGTGGATGCCGGCATGCTCGTGGTGCAGCAAGTCGGCTCAGTGGACGACGCGCACCGGGCCGAGGCGGCCGGGGCCGGCGTGCTGGTGGTCCAGGGCGTGGAGGCGGGCGGCCACGTTCGCGCGGTGCAGCCGCTCGTGCAACTGCTGCCCGAGGTGCTGGCTTCGGCGCGCGTGCCGGTGCTGGCTGCAGGCGGTGTGAGCGATGGCGCCGATGTCGCCACCCTGTTGGCGCTGGGCGCCCAGGGCGCCGTGCTGGGCACCGCGTTGATTGCAACGCACGAGTCCTTCGCGCACGCACATCACAAGCGCCGCGTGGTCGAAGCCGACGCCTGGCAGGGCGTGGGGCGCGTGGATGCCGTTGTCGGCGCGGGCGAGCAGCTGCGGCGCATCGCGGCAGAGGCGGCGCAGATGCTGCGCACCGCGGCCGACGAACCGCCGCCCATCGAGCTGTCGTCGCCGGTCTGCTATGCGCGCGAGTTCGAATTGACGCGCGATGACGCCATCGACCGGGCATCGCTGGCGGCCGAACTCGACGCGTTGCTGGAAGGCGCGCGCGCCGCTGTGCGCCTGACCCTTTCCGATTGCGCAAGCGTCGAAGGCGCGGGAGATGTGCAGTCGCAGTTGGCGACCCTGCGCCGCGACGAAGTGAAGTGGTGCGGCATGCTGATGGCCGCCCTGCAATCCATGGGCGCTGAGGCGAGCACGCGCACCAGTCCATTCCTTGCAGAAGCGGCGTCGATCACCGATCCAGGCGAACGTCTGGCTGCGTTGCTGCGGCGCAGGCAGGGCGATGCGACGCAGCGACTGCGTGCGCTGTTGCCCCAGGTTGTGGACGAACGACTTTCAGATGGACTGGCCGAGATGCTGCGGGCCTATCAACGAGGTTAGATCTCGCAAGACAATCGGCGAATGCAGGAACACAAGCCGCCCCGATGGGCGGCTCGAGTACCGGCGCAGCGACCAGCGCGCCCGCCTCATGCGCATCTACGGCAGCCTTGCCAATATCTGGTCCATCTCCTTGTCCGAGTACGCGCGCAGCGAATGAAAGCGCACATTGCCTTGCGTGGCCGTGGCGAGGCTGAAGGCCGCGAGCGCCTGCTCGTCGTCCGCCTCGATGATGGACACAAGATCGAACTCTCCCATGGTCCAGAGGATTTCCCTCATGTTCACGCCGGCCTTCTTCGCCGCCTCCCGCGTGGCGGCGGCGCGCTTGGTCGTGTCCTTGACCGTTTGGATGCCCTTGTCGGTGAAGGTCATCAAGCCAACATAGGTGACCATGTCATTTCTCCTTCAGGTTCGACGGGCGGCCGATGCCATCCGGACTACCTGCCTCGAAGCGGCGCAGCCGCCCAAAAAACGCCGATCGGGTTTGCACCACTGGCAGCGAAATGGTCTGCAGGCCAAAGCCAGGCAAGGCAGGACATCGACGACGAAATCGCACTGCTCGCCCACGTTGGCAAACAAAAGACTTCACTGAAAGATGCGGCGCAGGATGCTACGCGCTTGCATGCCGAAGACAAGCGTCGGCGTACCCACTCTGGATGAGGAAAAACGGTGTTGTATTGCGGCGCCAACGGCGCTCGTCCATCGTCCTCATTCTTTTGCTTACATCAGCAAAACAATGTTAAATCTCTCCAGCATTCCGACCCCGGGAGAGGATGGAGATTTCCGCATGCCGACCTTGCCGACCGTTTCGCTCCGGCGTCTCTTGACCGCCGCGGCTCTTCCCGCCGCCGTACTGGCGTGCGGCACGCAGGCCCACGCACAAGCCACCTTTGAAAAGATCGCGGCGCGCCACCAGATCAACGTCGGCTTCCGAGAGGACTCGGCGCCTTTTTCCTACGCCAACCGCGACAAGAAGCCCATGGGCTACAGCATCGACGTATGCGAGGCGGTGACCGCGCGGCTGGCCGAGCGGGTGGGCGTGAAGGACCTGCGCATCAACTACGTTCCCATTGCCGTTGACCGGGTCGTCACCTTCGTGAAGAACGGATCGGTGGACATGCTGTGCGCCAACATGACCGATACGGCCGAGCGCCGCGAACAGATCGCGTTCTCGCGGCCGATCTTCGTGGACCACGTGGGCATCATGGTGCGCAAGAAGGACGGCATTGCGAAGTTGGAGCAGCTGGCCGGCAAGCAGTTGGTCGCCATCCGGTCCACCACGGCAGTGAAGGCGGTGGAAGACTACGGGCAGGGCAAGTCGCTCGGCTGGAAGGTCGAGGGCGCACTCAACCCCGAGGCGGCGCTGGGCCAGCTCCAGCTGGGCTGGGCCCAGGGCTATGCGCGCGACAGCGTGCAGCTGTCGATGCAGCTGGCCGGCCTGCAGGACGCCGACCAGTATGCGGTCCTGCCCGATTCGCTCTCGAGCGAGCCCATCGCCATCGCGCTGCGCAAGGACGACGCCGCGATGCGCGAGCTGGTGGACAAGGCCATCGCCGATGCGAGCGCCTCGGGCCAGCTCGCGGCCTGGTACGACAAGTGGTTCGTGCAGCCGATTCCCATTGGCAAGGCCCACAAGGCACTGGGGATCGCGATGTCCCCCGAGCTGAAGGCGGCACTGGCCGCCCGATAGGCCGGCACGGGCGGCCCCGCGCGGCCTGGCACAGCCTAGTGCGGCATCGCCATCGAGCGGGCCGCCTGCAGGATCACTTCCTCGGAGGGCAGCTTGCCGATGCCGGCCAGCCCTTCTTCATGGCATTCGATGTCCACCCAGCGCACGATGCCCTCGCGGTCGATCATGTACAGCGCCTTGAGCTGCGGCCATTGGCGCTCGATGTCGGCCTGGTCGTTGGGCGTGCCTGCGTAGCCGTCCTCGGCGGTGAGCTTGGCCGACAGCTCCTGCAGGTGCATGGGCTCGGGCAGGTCGCCGAAGGGGTTCACCCGCACCTCGCCCAAGGCTTGCAGCAACTCCGGCGTGGGCTCGGGCTTGGGCACGCGGAAGGCGCGGTGGATGCTCAGCGCCGGGTCCGAGGCCAGGCGCAGCCGCGTGGGCCTGAACTTGAAGTAAACGCGCGCATGCACCGGGTCGGTGGCCACCACCGCCAGGCTCTGCACGCCCAGCGCCTTGAGCTTGTCTTCCATCGCGCCCAGCTGCACCAGCTGGCGGCGGCAGAAGGGACACCACAGGCCCACCATCAGCGCCAGGAAGAGATTGCTCTTGCCGCGGTAGTCGCCCAGCGTGACGGGGCCGGGGCCATCGACCGCGGGAAGCTCGAACTCGGGGGCAGGCTCGCCGGGGGACACCGGCATGGCCATCATCGATGCGGAGGACATTTCGACTCTCCTAGCAAAGGAAGGGAAGCACCATCAGGGCGTCGGGCTCGAGGCCGGCGCTCTCGCACAGCGCCTGGGCCTTGGCCAGCCAGGCCTCGGCCTGGTCGGGGCGCCCGGCGTCCAGGTACAGCGTAGCCAAACCGTCGTAGCAAGGGAAGAGCAATTGCGGCTCGGCCACCTGTTCGGCCAGCTGCAGCGCCTCTTGATACGCGGTGAATGCGCTGCGGTGGTCGCCGTGGCACTGGTGGATCTGCCCCAGCACGATCAGCGGCACGGCCAGGTGGTCGACCAGGCCCAGGCGCCGGTCCAGCTGCACCGCGGCCTGCGCCGCCTCGATGCCCTCGGCCTCGCAGCGGTTGGTGAGCGCGCAGTAGGCCACCGCCAGGTTGGCGTACAGGCGCGACTGAAATGCCAGGTCACCCACCTTGCGCGCGGTTTCCAGCCCGCGCAGGCAGGTCTCGATGCTGCGCTGCGGATCGAGGCTGGCGTAGAGCACGCCCAGGTTGGTGTAGCCGCGGCAGGTGGCTTGCAGCAACTCCAGGGCCTCGGCCTGCGCCAGGCTGCGTTCGATTTCCTGCACCGCTTCTTCCAGCCGGCCCAGGCGCGCCAGGGCCACGCCCAGGGTGTTGCCGGCCTCGGCGCGCACGATGGTGGCGGCGCGTTCGGCATCGGGCACACCGGCGCCGGCAGAGGGCGCGTCGCCATTGCCCGCCGGCACCTCGGCCAGTGCCCGCTGCGCCCAGGCCAGCGCGCCGGCGTTGTCGCCCGCGCGAAAAGCCAGCCTGCCCAGCTCCTGGAACAGGTGCGCCCGCTCGATCACGTCGCCGGTGTCCCCCAGGCAGGCCAGGCCCTCGTTGAAGCAGGCGGCGGCGCGCTCGCGCTCGCCCGATTCCCAGTGCAGGCCGCCGGTCTTGCGCAGCACGCGTGCCGCACGCACCGGGTCGCCGGCTTGCGGGGCCGACAAGGCCTGGCGGATGGCGTCGTAGTGCGCCAGCGCCTCATCGCGGCGGCCGGCCAGGCCCTGCAGGTCGGCCAGGCGTTCGCGTGCGTCGAGCCGGGTCCGGTGGGCATCGTCGCCGGCTGCCGTTCCTTCCTGCTCGAGCGTCGACAGCGCGCGCTGGTAGTGGCGCAGGGCATCTTCG
>JAFECZ010000265.1 GCA_018241905.1 Pseudomonadota bacterium | reverse complement strand
GTCTACACCGGCGGCGTGGAGAACGACGACTTCAACCGGCTGGTGCCGGCCGCGCGAATTCCGGTGCACGACATCGTGGTGCTGCGCGCCTACGCCAAGTACCTCAAGCAGATCGGCTTTGCGCTGTCGCAGGCCTTCATCGAAGGCACGCTGGTGGCCAATGCGGCCATTGCGCGCAAGCTGGTGGAGCTGTTCCGCCTGCGCTTCGACCCCGCAGGCGGCGGCAACGCTGCCGCGGCGCAGGCCAAGGTGGACGAGATCGAGTCGGCGCTGGAGCAGGTGTCCAACCTGTCGGAAGACCGCGTGCTGCGCAGCCTGCTGGGGCTGATGATGGCCACCACCCGCACCAATTTCTGGCGGCGCGATGCGCAAGGCAAGCGGCGCGGCTTCGTTTCCTTCAAGTTCGACTCGAGCAAGGTGCCCGACCTGCCGGCGCCCAAGCCCATGTTCGAGATCTTCGTCTATTCGACCCGCTTCGAGGGCGTGCACCTGCGCGGCGGGCGCGTGGCGCGCGGCGGCCTGCGCTGGTCCGACCGGCCCGAGGACTTCCGCACCGAGGTGCTGGGCCTGGTGAAGGCGCAGATGGTGAAGAACACGGTGATCGTGCCGGTGGGCTCCAAGGGCGGCTTCGTGCTCAAGCGCGCGCCGTCGCCGGCCGACCGCGAGGCCTACATGAAGGAAGGCGTGAGCTGCTACCAGGACTACCTGCGCGGCCTGCTGGACATCACCGACAACCGGGTGGGCACGTCCATCGTGCCGCCGGCCGACGTGAAGCGCATCGACGATGACGACCCCTACCTGGTGGTGGCCGCAGACAAGGGCACCGCCACCTTCAGCGACTATGCCAACGGCGTCAGTGCCGAGTACGGCTTCTGGCTGGGCGACGCCTTTGCCTCGGGCGGCTCGGTGGGCTACGACCACAAGGCCATGGGCATCACCGCGCGCGGCGCGTGGGAATCGGTCAAGCGGCATTTCCGCGAGATGGGTGTCGACACGCAGAGCCAGGACTTCACCGTGGCCGGCGTGGGCGACATGTCGGGCGACGTGTTCGGCAACGGCATGCTGCTGTCGCGCCACATCCAGCTGGTGGCGGCCTTCGACCATCGCCACATCTTCCTGGACCCGACGCCCGATGCCGAGAAGGGCTTCGTGGAGCGCGAGCGCATGTTCAAGCTGCCGCGCTCGTCGTGGGCCGACTATGACGCCAGCCTCATTTCCAAGGGCGGCGGCATCCACCCGCGCACGGCCAAGTCGATCGCGCTCACGCCCGAGGTGAAGGCGTCGCTGGGCATCGATGCGAAGGTGGAGCACCTCACGCCCACCGAGCTGGTCAACGCCATCCTGAAGGCGCCGGTGCAGCTCATCTACAACGGCGGCATCGGCACCTACGTCAAGGCCAGCCACGAGACTCACGCGCAGGTGGGCGACCGCGCCAACGACGCGCTGCGCGTCAACGGCAAGGAGCTGCGCTGCAAAGTCTTCGCCGAGGGCGGCAACCTGGGCTGCACGCAGCTGGGGCGCATCGAGTTCGCGCGCGCGGGCGGGCGAATCAACACCGACGCCATCGACAACTCGGCGGGCGTGGACACCTCCGACCACGAGGTCAACATCAAGATCCTGCTGGGCCTGCCGATCACCGAGGGCGAGCTCACCGACAAGCAGCGCAACGCGCTGCTGCCGGAGATGACCGACGAGGTGGCCAAGCTGGTGCTGCGCGACAACATCTTCCAGACGCAGATCCTCTCGGTCACCCACCGGGTGGCGCCGCAGCTGCTGGACGCGCAGACGCGCTTCATGCAGTTCCTGGAAAAGGCCGGGCGGCTGAACCGCGGCATCGAGTTCCTGCCTGCCGACGAGGAGCTGGCCGAGCGCCGCGCCGCCGGCCAGGGCCTGGCCACGCCCGAGGCGGCGGTGCTGCTGGCCTACAGCAAGATCTGGCTGTACGACGAGCTGCTGGCCTCGCCGCTGCCCGACGACCCGTGGGTGGCCACGGCGCTGGAGCGCTACTTTCCCACGCTGCTGCGCGAGCGCTTTGCCGGCTGGATGAGCAAGCACCCGCTCAAGCGCGAGATCATTGCCACCTACGTCACCAACAGCACCATCAACCGGGTGGGCAGCACCCTGGTGCACCGGCTGGCCGAGACCACCGGCGCGCGCCCCTTCGAGGTGGTGCGCGCCTACCTGATGAGCCGCGAGATCTTCGGCATGGTGCCGCTCTGGACCGCGGTGGACGCCCTGGACAACAAGGTGGAAGACGCGGTGCAGAGCAAGCTGCTCACCGACACCAGCCGCCAGCTGGAGCGCGCCACCAAGTGGTTCCTGCGCTCGCGCCGCCTGGCCGAAGACCTGCAGTCGGTCATCGACCACTTCAAGCCCAATGTGGAGACGCTCTCGGCCCGCCTGCCGCAGCTGCTGGACGCCGACGAACGCGGCCGCGACGAGGCCGCGGTGGCGCAGTACGTGCAAGGCGGCGTGCCGCGCGAGCTGGCCGAGCGGGTCGTCACCTTCGACTCGCTCAACGCCACGCTCGACATCGCCGAGCTGGCGGGCAGCGCGCGCTGGCCGGTGGAGCTGGTGGCCGCCATCTACTTCGACCTGGCCAACCGCCTGGGCATGCCCTGGCTGCGCGACCGCATTGCGGCGCTGCCGGGCGATGCGCACTGGCAGATGCTGGCCAAGGGTGCCATGCTGGACGACCTGTCGGGGCTGGAGCGGTCCATCACCGCGGCGGTGCTGGCCGGCGGCAACCACGACGCCGAAACCGAGTCGCCCGAGAAGCTGGTGGACGCCTGGACGGCCAGCAACGGCCGCACGCTGGAGCGTGCCGCGCAGCTCATGGCCGAGCTGCGCGCCGTGCCCGCGCCCGACGCCGCCATGCTCTCGGTGGCCCTGAGGGAGTTGCGGGCGCTGGCATAGTTGGGCCCGCCCGCCCTTTTTTTGGAGAAAGTTGGACTCATGAACGAACCCCGCCGTGACCTGGCCCAGATCACCTTCGGCGTCCTCAGCATTGCGCTCCTGATCGGCTCCTCGCTGTGGGTGCTGCGGCCCTTCCTGGGCGCGACGATCTGGGCGGTGATGGTCGTGGTGGCCAGCTGGCCGGCGCTGCTGTGGTTCGAGTCCAAGCTGTGGGGGCGGCGCTGGATGGCGGTGATCGTCATGGTGGTCATATTGCTGCTGCTGTTCGTGCTGCCGCTGACCATGGCCATCGTCACCATCGCCGACCATGCCGACACGGTGTCGGGCTGGGTCAAGGACCTGATCGCGCAAGGCCCGCCGGACCTGCCCAGCTGGGTGCGCAACCTGCCGCTGGTGGGCGAGAAGATCAACGCCTTCTGGAACGACCTGATCGCCGCCGGCGTGGTGGGGCTGGAGGCCAAGGCGGCGCCCTATGTCGGGCGCGTCACGTCCTGGGTGGTGTCGCAGGCCGGCGTGGTGGGCAGCCTGACGGTGCAGTTCATGCTCACGGTGGCCATTGCCGGGGTCATGTATGCGGGCGGCGAAGGCGCGGCTGCCGTGGTGCGGCGCTTCGGGCGGCGCATCGGCGGCGTGCGCGGCGAAGAGGCCATCGTGCTGGCCGGCAAGGCCATCCGCGGGGTGGCGCTGGGCGTGGGCGTCACGGCCATCATCCAGTCGGTGGTGGGCGGCATCGGCCTGGCCATTGCCGGCGTTCCGCTGGCGGCGCTGCTCACCGCCGTCATGTTCATGCTGTGCATCATCCAGGTGGGGCCCACGCTGGTGCTGCTGCCGGCCACCATCTGGGTGTTCTGGCACACCTCCACCGGCTGGGGCGTCTTCCTGGCGGTGTGGACGCTGGTGGTGGGCACCATGGACAACTTCCTGCGGCCCTGGCTCATCAAGCGCGGCGCCGACCTGCCGCTGCTGCTGATCTTTGCCGGCGTCATCGGCGGGCTGCTGGGCTTCGGGCTGGTGGGCATCTTCGTGGGGCCCGTGATGCTGGCCGTGTCCTATACCCTGATCGATGCGTGGCTCAACGACGGCGACCAGTCGCAGCTGCAGACCGGCACGCCAACGGCCGCCAATACGCCGGGCCAGTCATGAGCATTCCCTACGACCACGACTACGACGAGCAGGACGACGAACCGGTCCTGAATGCGCAGGAGCGCAAGGCGATCAGCGGCGACCGCTGGTTCTCTTCGCTCTCGCCATCGCTGCGGCACGACATCCTGCGCCTGGCCTTCGTGCGGCGCTTCACCGACGGGCAGCTCATCGCCGCGCGCGGCGACCCGGCCGAGCACTGGCTGGCTTGCGCCAAGGGCGCGGTGCGCATGAGTTCGGTCACTGTCTCGGGCAAGCTGGTGGCCCTCACCTACCTGGAGCCGGGCGCCTGGTTCAATGACGTGGGCCTGTTCGACGGCCAGCGCAACACGCACGACACCTACGCCCACGGCGACACCACCGTGCTGTGCCTGGCGCGCGCCGACTTCGACAAGATCCTGGCCACGCACGCCGAGCTGTACGACGCCTTGCTGCGGCTGCAGGCGCGCCGCATCCGGGCGCTGTTCGGCCTGGTGGAAGACCTCAACGCGCTGCCGCTGCGCGCGCGGCTGGCGCGCCAGCTTCTGCACCAGGTGCGCGCCTACGGCGTGCCCAGCCTCACCGATGCCAGCCACGTGCGCATCGGGCTGCAGCTGGCGCAGGAAGAGCTGGCCCAGCTGGTGGGCGCCTCGCGCCAGCGGGTCAACCAGGAACTCAAGGCCATGGAGCGCGAGAACGCCATCCGCGTCGAGGCCGAGGGGCTGGTGGTCATCGACCGCGCGGCGCTGCGGCGCATCTCCGACGCCACGGAGTGAGTCCCCCGCATTCGCCGCCGCTGCGCTTGCCCACCGGCGGGCGTCAAGGTTGACGCGGCGGGGCGAGCCCGGCATAACCGGTACCGATGGACCTTCACCATCCGCTGTTCCAGAGCCTCGTGTTGCCCCTGGTGCTGGCATTTGCCGCCACCGGCGTGCTGCGGGCCATGCTGGGGCCGGGTGCCGGTGCGCGCTGGGCTGTGCTGGGCGTGCCGCTGGCCTTGCTCGCGGGCATGAGCTGGGTGCTGGGCTGGCGCATGCCCCCGGCCAGCCTGGTCGAGAAACTTCCATGGATCTACTTCGCGGCGGCCCTGCTGGGCGCGGGGCTGGAGGCTTCGCGCGCAGACCGAAAGGCCCAGTGGCTGGCGGCCGGCGTGTTGTGGGCCATCGTCATCGTGGCACTGGGCAAGCAGCCCTGGGTGCCGCGCGTGGGCAGCTGGCTGGTGGGCATGGCGGTGATCGGGGCCGCGCTCTACGAAGTGCCGTCGCGCGCGCACGTGGCGGCCACGCTGGTGGTGGCCGGCGTCGGCCTGGCGCTGCTGGCCATGATGTCGGGCTCGGCCCTGCTGTTCGAACTGAGCCTGGGCCTGGCGGCCGCGGTGGCGGGCACCGCCTTGTGGCTGTGGCCGGTGCCGCGCGTTTCCTTGGGCGCCAGCGGCCTGCTGGTGGCGGTGATCGGCTGGCTCTCGCTGGCCCAGGGCGTGGCCCTGACAACCTCGGTGCGTCCGGGGGCGGTGCTGCTCCTGGCCGCGGCTTTCAGCGCTGCCGACATCGTGCGCGTGCTGCGCCGGCGCCTGCATCGCGGCGAAAGCCGTGCCTGGGTCGAGGCGCTCGTGGTGGCGGCGGTGGCCGCCGCCTGGGTGGCCGCGGCGCTGGCCATTGCGCAATGGGCGGGGCCGCCGAGACCGGGCGGCGGCAAGGTGCCAGACGACCCCTACTACACGCCCAAATGGTGAACAGACGACCATCGCATGGCCCAAGGCCGTTGCCCGCAACATGACCCTCGATACAAGTCCCGAGCTGGGAGTGGATGCGCTGTGGCCGCTGTGCCTGGCGCTGGTTCGTGCGCGCCGCGAAGGCGCCGCCGTGTCCGGCATGCAAGGCGCGCTGCGTTGGCAAGACGAGGGCGGTGGTTGGGCCCTGGGCCGTGGCTGGAACGCCCAGGCCAGCGAGCTGTTCGCGCTGCTCAAGCCTCTGCTGGACCGCCGGGCCGGCAGCCAGCCCTGGGTGGTGGGGCAGCTGGGCCAGAGCCTGGACGGCTGCATTGCCACCCGCAGCGGCGACGCCAACTTCATCAACGGCCAGGAAGTGCTCACCCATCTGCATCGGCTGCGTGCCTTGAGCGACGCGGTGCTCATCGGCGCGGCCACCGCCGCCATCGACAACCCGCAGCTCACCACGCGGCACGTGGCCGGCGAGAACCCGGTGCGGGTGCTGCTCGATCCCGACCTGCGGCTGCCTGCCGGCCTGCGCGTGTTCACCGACGAGCGGGCGCCTACCTTGCTGGCCTGCGATGCCAGCAGGCAGGCGCAGGCCGTGCAGCACGTGGGTTCGCGCCAGGTGCTGGCGGTGCCGGGCCTGCTCGATGCGCAAGGCGGCGTGCAACTGCGCCCTTTGCTCGATGCGCTGGCGCAGCGCGGCCTGCGCGTGCTGTTCGTCGAGGGCGGCGGCGTGACGGTATCGCGCTTCGTGCAGCAGGGCTGCATGGACCGCCTTCACCTGAGCATCGCGCCGCTGGTCATCGGCGGCGGCCGACCGGGCCTGTCGCTGCCGGGCGGCACGGCCCTGCGCGACTGCCCGCGGCCCCCGGGGCGTGTCTATCGTTTCGGCGCGGACATTCTTTGGGACCTGGATCTGCGCGGGCCGTGCCCGTGAGCGGCAGGGAGTGATGCTCCCCTGAGTTCGACCAATTTGCGCGCTGGTTCAGGAGTGGAGCGAATGAAATGGTGGCGACCCGCGATCCTGCGTCTATTTGACCGGCAGCGCCAGCAACTCCGCATGCCCGATCTGCAGGCTGCTGTGCGCCGCCTGCGCCAGCCGCTGCAGCCGCCATGTCAGCACCACGTCGCGTGCGCCCGGGTCCTGCTCCAGCGCCGCGTCGGCCAGGCCGTCGATCATTCGCACCAACAGGCGCGCGCCGCCCGAAGGCGCAGCCAGTTGCCAGTCGCTGCCGGCCTGCACGCAGCGGTAGCCCAGGGCGACCAGGCGCTCGACCGCGCGCGGCACGGCCTCGGCGCCCAGCGCCGGGCCGCCGAAACCCTTGTCGCGATGCTGGTGGGCGGCAAACAGCCGGGCCATCTGCGCATCGGCGGGCATGGCGGGCTGCCATTCGATGCGGCCGTCCACCG
>JAFECZ010000264.1 GCA_018241905.1 Pseudomonadota bacterium | reverse complement strand
CTTGGGTTCGATGTGGCCGACGAAAGCGTGGCGCTTTGCAGGTCGAGATTTACCCGTGACCCGACCAAGCAGTTTCGCAACGCCGTGACCTGGGAATACGAGCGCGCCCATCTTGCGTTGTCGCTTGACGTGATCTTCCACCTCATCGAGGACGAGGTCTTTCACGAGTACATGCGCAGGCTGTTTGCCTCGGCCGAGCGCTACGTGATCGTCTATTCGTCGAACTACGAGGGCGGGCACATTGCTCCCCACGTGAAGCATCGAAAGTTCACCGAGTGGGTAGACATCTACCACGCCGACTTCAAGCTGATCGAGCACATTCCAAACCGATGGCCGCTGGTGGATGACGATCAAAACGAATCGTTTGCCGACTTCTATATCTTCGAGAGGCAGCCAGCCAGCAAACACACCCTGCCCGGTCATCTGGTCGTGTCGCTAACCAGCTACCCGCCGCGCTTCCCTACGCTTGAGCTGACCCTGAGGCGCATCCTGCAGCAGAGCGTGCTGCCGGATGAAACGGTGCTCTGGGTCTCGTCCGAGGACCGGCAACAGCTGCCGCAAGGCGTTCTTGCGCTTCAGCACAGCGGCCTGACGATTCGCGAGACACGGGACATTCGCTCCTACAAGAAGATCATTCCGGTTCTGGAACGCTATCCGGACAGCTTCATCGTCACCGTGGATGACGACACGGCATACCCGCGTGACCTCACCGAAGTCTTCGTTGCCAACTACCGAGGCAACGACGAGGTCCTGTGCCGGCGCGCCCACAAGGTCACCTTTGACGAAAGCGGAAATCCTCGGCCCTATACCCATTGGCAGTTCGAAACCGCGCAGGAAACAGGTTCGGACCTGTTTGCCACGGGTGTTGGCGGCATCTTCTATCCGCCTCATTCATTGGCTGTCGATGTTCTCGACGAGGCGGGTTTCATCTCGCTGGCGCCCCTGGCTGACGATGTCTGGTTGTTCTGGATGGAGCACCGGGCTGGCGCCACGGTACGCCGGGTCGGGCCGCGCTATGCGGTGCAGAACTGGCCGGGTTGCAATGAGCAGGGGCTTTTTGTCACTCACAACGCAAGCGGCGGAAATGATCCGGTGATTGCGGCGCTCATGGCGCGCTACGGTTCGCCGTTCGTGCCAGGCTTTGCGCTGGCGCCACGCCGGGTTGGCGAGACGCTGCCGGTCGATGAGCATCTTGAGTCGCGCCATGTAGAGGCGCCGCGGCCTCGATTCCGATGGCTCAAGCGCCTTGCGCGTCCTTTCGCCAGGCCGATTCTGCGTGCGTTCGCAAACCGCTTCATGCCTCGTGCAGAGGCTGTCCAGAATGCCCAGGGCCTGGCGGCTGAGCTTCGTGAAGTGAAGGAGTCGCTCACGTCGGTTCAACAGGCGCTTGCTCAATTGCGAGGGCACAAGCACGGTGAGTTCTCCGAAGCTCGCTTGGCAGAGGAGGCGTTGAAGACGTCGATTGCCGGCTTTGGTGCGCGTGTTGGCGAGCTTGAAAGATCCGCAGCGTTCGATCGGCAAGCCATTCACGATCTCGGGCAGAAGCTTCTAGGCGGCGCGCGCGACCGGGCTCCGACGGCATCGGGTGTCGGGGTTGTCGTTGCCACGTGCGACCGACCGGTGCAACTGCGAGCGGCGCTGGAATCTCTGGCAGCGCAGACAAGAAAGCCGGAGATCGTGGTTGTCGTCAATGACGGACACGGGAGCGTGGACGAGGTAATCCGGCACTTCGACGGGCGCCTTCTGATGTCGACACTCAAGACACCTGTGCCGCAAAGCGGCACCTCTGTTGCGCACAACGTCGCGCTGGATTCCCTCCAGACGCCCTTGATCGCGTTCTTGGACGACGACAATCTCATGTGGCCCCATTGGCTTGAAAGCGCCGCGGCGGTGCTGGAGAACGACGAGACGCTGGACATCATCTACGGAGCCCAGTTGCGCGACAGTGAAGACTCGGCAACGGACAAATTCTGGTTCCTCGCTCCGTTCGATCTGGAGCGGCTCAGACATTCGAATTTCGTCGATTTGAACCAACTGATGCATCGAGCGAGCGACGTGCGCTTCGATACACAGATGCGGCGCCTGGTTGATTGGGACTATGTCTTGAAACTGATCGACCGGCTGCCGGGCCGGATCGCACCTGTGGATGCGATCTCTTCCATCTATTCGGCCAGGGCGCGCGGGCGGATCACCGTGGCGAATTGGCCGCCGGATCTGGGAGAGATTGCCGCGAGTCGCCGAAATGGGCTGGCCATGTCCTTGCCGGAAGGCGGCCACCACGCCTGCTCATGCGGCTATCAGGGCGAATTTCTGCCGGGGCCGGACGGGCGGCCTGCCGCGGGCTGTCCGCAATGTGGCTCGTTGGAGCGGCATCGCTTTCTGTGCCTGGTGGCGCCGTTGCTTCGATCATTCTGGATGCCCGCGTCCCGGCCGCGCTCGGACACATCCATGCTCGAGGTCGCTCCTTCCAATGCAACCAAGCCCGTGCGCGACATGTTCGGCAATGCCGTGGCGGTCGATGCGACCCCGCATGCGGATGGTCGAACGGTGGACGTCATCGCTTCGTTGACGGACTTGCCTTTGCCGTCCGCAAGTTTCGACTGCGCGCTGGCGCTGCACGTTCTGGAGCACATTCCGAACGACCGAGCCGCCATGCGAGAGATCGCGCGGGTGTTGCGGCCAAGTGGCATTGCCATCGTGCAGGTGCCGCTCTCGGAGGCCGCGACCACGGACGAAGTGGTGCTGAATTCGCCTCAGGCCCGTCAGGCGCGCTACGGCCAGGCGGACCATGTACGCCTGTATGGCCAGGATTTCCAGGCGCGCTTGAACGCCGCGGGGCTCTCTACGGTCTCGATTACTCCGCGCGAGTCGATGCCGCGGGAAGCTTTCGACAGGCGTGGCCTGATGCCTGACGAGACGCTGGTGCTTGCCGTGCGCTCGGATTCCGCTTGGGCGAAAGCGCGGCTGGTGGAATTCGCTGCGATGCTCCGAAAAGGGGCGCTCTAGCGAGGCTGAGCCGCGCTCCCGCAGACTTCAGTTCTCGATGGGCACCGGCGCCAGATAGCCATGCGCCTTCAAGAGAGCCTGTCGACGGGCTTCTTCCAGATCCGAAGCGACCATCTCCGCGATGAGATCGTCCAATCCGATTTCGGGCATCCAGCCGAGGTCGGCTTTGGCCAGCGCCGGATCACCCAGTAGGGTGTCCACCTCTGCCGGTCGGTAGTAGCTAGGATCCACGCTCACGAGCACGTCGCCTTCGGCGACGGCAGGGGCCAAATCGTCCTCCACGCGCTCAACGATTCCGCGCTCTTCGACTCCGGTGCCTTCGAACCGCAGAACAATGCCCAACTCGGCAGCAGCACACTGAATAAAGCGGCGCACGCTCATTTGTGTGTTGGTCGCAATTACATAGTCCTTGGCCTCATCCTGCTGCAGCATCAGCCATTGCATGCGAACGTAGTCCTTGGCATGGCCCCAGTCCCTCAATGCGTTGAGGTTGCCGATGTACAAGCGCTTTTCCAGGCCTTGGGCGATGTTGCAGAGGCCACGGGTGATCTTTCGAGTGACGAAAGTTTCTCCTCGCCGAGGGCTCTCGTGGTTGAACAGGATGCCGTTGCAGGCATACATGCCGTAAGCCTCGCGGTAGTTGCGCGTAATCCAATAAGCGTAGAGCTTGGCCACGCCGTAAGGGCTGCGTGGGTGGAAGGGCGTGCTCTCTTTTTGCGGGCTTTCACGCACCATTCCATAGAGTTCGCTCGTGCTGGCTTGGTAAAAGCGTGTCTTTTGCTCCAGGCCGGCATGGCGTATTGCTTCAAGCAGGCGAAGCGGTCCAAGCGCGTCGACGTCTGCTGTGTACTCGGGGGCTTCGAAGCTGACGGCAACGTGACTCTGGGCGCCCAGGTTATAGACCTCGTCGGGGCGGATCTGTTGAACCAATCTGCTGAGGCTGCTGCTGTCGGTCAAGTCGCCGTAGTGGAGGTGCAACTTCCGGTTCTTTTCGTGGGGATCCTGATAAAGGTGGTCGATGCGGCTTGTATTGAACGACGAGGCCCGGCGCTTGATGCCGTGCACCTCATACCCTTTCTCCAGGAGCAGTTCTGCTAGGTACGACCCGTCTTGTCCGGTGATGCCGGTGATCAATGCAGTCTTGCTGTACATGAGCGTTTGCGGGTAGTACCAAAGGATTCTTAATTGTCATCCATTCAGAGGCGCCTGAAAAGTATTGATACATATCTCGAATGTGATAATGCATTCGCCCATGTCATCGCCAGACACAGGTGCAATCCGTCAACTTGTTGACTAGTAAAAGTACAGGGAAATCATGATTCTTGTGACTGGAGGCGCCGGGTTTATCGGCGCCAATTTCGTTCTGGACTGGGTTGCCCAAGGCAGCGAAGAGGTGGTCATCAACCTCGACAAGCTCACCTACGCCGGCAACCTCGAAACCCTGTCCACGCTGAAGGACAACAAGGCGCACGTCTTCGTCCAAGGCGACATCGGCGACAGCGCACTCGTCGACCGGCTCCTGGCGGAGCATCAGCCCCGTGCCGTGGTCAACTTTGCGGCCGAGTCGCATGTAGACCGCTCCATTCATGGCCCGGAGGATTTCGTGCAGACCAACGTGGTGGGCACGTTCCGCTTGCTGGAGTCCGTGCGTGGCTATTGGTCCAAGCTGCCGCAGGACAAGAAGGCTGCGTTCCGCTTCCTGCATGTCTCTACCGACGAGGTCTACGGCACCCTCGCCAAGGACGACCCCGCCTTCACCGAAGAGAACCAGTACGAGCCCAACAGCCCTTACTCGGCCAGCAAGGCAGCCAGCGACCACCTAGTGCGGGCGTGGCATCACACCTACGGCCTGCCGGTCCTGACGACCAACTGCTCCAACAACTACGGGCCGTATCACTTCCCGGAAAAGCTCATTCCGCTGATGATCGTCAATGCCTTGGCGGGCAAGCCGTTGCCGGTATATGGCGATGGCATGCAGGTGCGCGACTGGCTCTATGTAAAGGACCATTGCAGCGCCATTCGCCGCGTACTCGATGCGGGGCGTTTGGGCGAGACATACAACGTGGGGGGCTGGAACGAGAAACCCAACATCGAGATCGTCAAGACCGTTTGCGCGCTGTTGGACCAGCTAAAGCCCCGCGCCGACGGCAAGCCCTATGCCGAACAGATTACCTACGTGACTGATCGGCCCGGTCATGACCGGCGCTATGCCATCGATGCGCGTAAGCTGGAGCGTGAGCTCGGCTGGAAGCCGGCCGAGACTTTCGAGACCGGCATCCGCAAGACGGTGGAGTGGTACCTGGCCAATGGCGAATGGGTGCGCAACGTCCAAAGCGGTGCGTATCGCGATTGGATCGGCAAGCAGTACGGTGCAGCCGATGCGAAAGGCGGCGATAAGGTCAAGGCATGAAGCTGCTATTGCTGGGGAAGGGCGGGCAGGTCGGTTGGGAGCTGCAGCGCAGCCTGGCGCCGCTGGGCCAGTTGGTGGCGCTGGATCACGAGAGCACGGAGTTCCACGCCGACTTCAGCGAGCCCGAACGCCTGCTCGAAACGGTCCGGGCAGTGCGCCCCGATGTCATCGTGAATGCCGCTGCCCACACCGCGGTGGACAAGGCCGAGAGTGAGGCTGGGCTGGCGCGCAAACTCAATGCCACGGCGCCCGGTGTGTTGGCGAAAGCGGCCAATGAACTGGGCGCACTCATGGTGCACTACTCTACGGACTATGTGTTCGACGGAAGCGGCGAACGTCCATGGCGCGAAGACGATGCGACCGGCCCCTTGAGCGTGTATGGCCAGACCAAGCTCGAAGGAGAGCAACTCGTGGCGAGCAATTGCCCGCAGCATCTGATCTTCAGAACCAGTTGGGTCTACGCGGCCCGGGGCGGCAATTTCGCCAAGACAATGCTTCGCTTGGCGAAAGAGCGCGACAAGCTGACGGTGATCGATGACCAGTTTGGGGCGCCAACTGGCGCTGAATTGTTGGCGGATGCTACGGCGCATGCCATTCGGGAGGTGATTCGCAATTCTGCGAAGGCCGGGCTGTACCACTTGGTTGCAGGGGGCGTAACCACTTGGCACGGGTATGCGCGCTTCGTGCTCGAGATGGCGCAGGCTATGGGCATCGAACTGATGGCAGGCCCACAAGCAGTGGCGCGAGTCCCCACCAGTGCCTTTCCATTGCCTGCCAAACGGCCACATAACTCACGGCTAGATACATCCAAATTTCAACAAAACTTTGGTCTTGTCCTACCTCCATGGGAGGAGGGTGTTGCGAGAATGCTGCGGGAAACTCTAATATGACGACAAGCACAACAAAGCGCAAAGGCATCATCTTGGCCGGGGGCTCCGGCACCCGGCTGCACCCGGCGACGTTAGCGATTAGCAAGCAACTGCTGCCGGTGTATGACAAGCCCATGATCTACTACCCGCTCAGTACGCTTTTGCTGGCGGGCATCCGTGATGTGCTGATCATCAGCACGCCGCAAGACACGCCACGTTTCGAGCAATTGCTGGGCGATGGCGGCCAGTGGGGTATCAACCTCCAGTATGCAGTGCAGCCCAGCCCTGATGGCCTTGCGCAGGCATTCATCATCGGCGACAAGTTCGTTGGCAACAATCCGAGCGCGCTTGTGCTTGGTGACAACATCTTCTATGGACATGACTTCCAGCATTTGCTGGCAGATGCGAATAGGCATGAGACGGGCGCCACCGTATTTGCCTACCACGTGCATGACCCTCAGCGCTACGGTGTGGTTGCATTCGATGCAACGGGCAAGGCCCAGAGCATTGAGGAAAAACCCATTGAACCCAAGAGCAGCTATGCCGTTACTGGACTGTACTTCTATGACAACCAAGTTGTAGACATCGCCAAAGAGGTCAAGCCCAGCGCGCGCGGGGAATTGGAAATCACAGCGGTCAATCAGGCTTACCTGGATCGCAACCTACTCAGCGTGCAGATCATGAAGCGCGGCTATGCGTGGCTCGATACGGGTACGCACGAAAGTCTGCTGGAGGCTGGCCAGTTCATTGCGACCCTGGAGCATCGGCAGGGCTTGAAGATCGCGTGCCCTGAGGAGATCGCATGGCGCAGCGGCTTCATCGACGCAGAGCAGCTAGAGCGCCTGGCCGAGCCGCTACAAAAGAATGAATATGGCAAGTACCTTAGCCGCATCCTGCGTGAGGAGTACCGCC
>JAFECZ010000263.1 GCA_018241905.1 Pseudomonadota bacterium | reverse complement strand
AAAAGCCCGTGCCGTCGTCGCCCCCGCCCGCGGCGCCGCGCGGGCGCCTTGCTGCCTACCTGGACCTGATCCGCTGGAACCGGCCTGCCGGCTGGCTGCTGCTCTTGTGGCCCACGCTCAGCGCGCTCTGGTTTGCCGCCGACGGTTGGCCGGGCTGGCATCTGCTGGCGGTGTTCGTGCTCGGGACCATCCTCATGCGCAGTGCGGGCTGCTGCGTCAATGACGTGGCCGATCGCGACTTCGACCGCCACGTCAAACGCACCGCCGCGCGGCCGGTGACCAGCGGCGAGGTGTCGGTGCGCGAGGCGCTTGCGCTCGGCGCTGCGCTGGCGCTGGTGGCGTTCGGCCTGGTACTCACGACCAACACGACCACCGTGTTGTGGTCCTTTGCGGCCCTGGCCGTCACGCTGTTCTATCCGTTCGCCAAGCGCTTCTTCGCCATTCCGCAGGCGGTGCTGGGCATCGCGTTCAGCTTCGGCATCCCGATGGCCTTTGCCGCCGTGCGCGGCGAAGTGCCCGGCTTTGCCTGGTTTCTGTTGATCGGCAATTTGTTCTGGGTGCTGGCCTACGACACCGAATACGCCATGGTCGACCGCGACGACGACCTGAAGATCGGCATGAAGACCTCGGCCATCACCTTCGGCCGCTTCGACGTGGCGGCGGTAATGGCGAGCTACCTGCTCTTCCTGGCCGTGTGGGCGTGGGCCGGCGCCAGCCGGGATCTCGGCGTGCTCTTCCATCTGGGCATCGCAGTCGCGCTGGCGCAGGCGGCCTGGCATTGGCAGATGATCCACACGCGCACGCGCGAGGGGTGCTTCAAGGCTTTTCGCCTGAACCACTGGCTGGGCTTCACCGTGTTTGCCGGCGTCGTGGCCGGCTACCTGCTTCACTGACAGTGCAACCGGGCGCGGGCCCGGCTGCTACTGGCGGCCGAACTCCTCGCCCATTTCGTCCGCGCGGCGACGTGCGGCTTCCATCGCCCGGATGAACGCGGCCTGCACGCCGCCTTCGTCCATGGCGGTGATTGCGGCGTGGGTCGTGCCGCCCTTGGAGGTGACGCGCTGGCGCATGGTTTCCAGCGTGTCGCCGGAACTGGCCGCCAGGGCGGAGGCGCCGCTGAAGGTCCCCACCGCCAGGTGCCTGGCCTGCGATTCGCTCAGCCCCATCTGCGCGCCGGCCTTCACCATCGCCTCCAGGAAATAGAAGACGTAGGCCGGTCCGGAGCCGGAAAGCGCGGTGACTGCATCGAGCTGCTCTTCGCGCTCCAGCCAAAGAAGATCACCCGTGGGACGCAGCAACGATTCCACCCGCTCCCGGTCGGCCTTGTCCACCGCCGGGCCGGCGAACAGGCCGGTCATTCCCTTGCCGACCAGCGCCGGGGTGTTGGGCATGGCGCGTGCAACGCGCTCCACGCCCAGCCATCGCTGCACGCTGCTTGCCCGGATGCCGGCCGCCACGCTCAGGTGCAGCGCATTGCGGGTGAATGCGGCGACCGGTGCGGCGGCTTCCCGGAAGGTCTGCGGCTTGACCGCCCACACCACCGTCTCGCAGGCCGTCAACCCGTCGTTGGCGGCCTCGCTGGCGTCCACGCCGAACTGCTTCTTCAACTGCGCGCGCGCCTGATCGAAGGGCTCCACCACGCGGATGGCTGCCGGCGGCATGCCGCGCTCGATCAGTCCGCCGATGATGGCGCTGGCCATGTTGCCGCCGCCGATGAAGGCGACTGCGGCCGTGGAGTTCGAACTGTTCGTGCTTTGCGATGAGGTCATGCCGGCGAGTGTACGGATGCTTACGGATGCGCGGCGCGCCCCGAAAAGAACCGCTCCAGCCCTCATAGACCCGGGTAAAATGAGCAAGACGACGTCAAGGGGAGCGCGCCCGGACTTTCGGCAAATGCACCCAGTTGACAGCGCCTGCACGCCATGCCACAATCACGGGCTTCGCTTTGAAAAGGGCGGAGCTTTCAGCCCAATTGGCGGCGTTTCGAGTGGTTCGAGGCGTCAACAGCGGGCCCAAGACTGACTGAAGTCGGTTTCCGGAAAGAGCGATGGAGCGGGTGCAATGCCTGCCGGCTTCCTGGTGATCGCGATCAGTACAAGTTGGGAACTAAGACAAATGATCCAAACTGAATCCAGGCTCGAAGTGGCCGACAACACGGGCGCGAAATCCGTCCTGTGTATCAAGGTGCTTGGCGGCTCCAAGCGCCGCTACGCAAGCGTTGGCGACATCATCAAGGTGTCGATCAAGGAAGCTGCGCCGCGCGGCCGCGTCAAGAAGGGCGAAATCTACAGCGCCGTCGTGGTTCGCACCGCCAAGGGCATCCGCCGCGCCGACGGTTCGCTCGTCAAGTTCGACGGCAACGCCGCCGTGCTGCTCAACGCCAAGCATGAGCCCATCGGCACCCGTATCTTCGGACCGGTCACGCGTGAACTGCGTACCGAGAAGTTCATGAAGATCGTGTCGCTGGCCCCCGAAGTTCTCTAAGGACAACAACGCCATGAACAAGATTCGCAAAGGCGACCAGGTCATCGTGTTGGCCGGGCGCGACAAGGGCAAGCGCGGCACGGTGACGCTGCGCAAGGATGACGACCACGTCGTCGTCGAAGGCATCAACCTCGTCAAGAAGCACACCAAGCCGAACCCCATGAAGGGCACGACCGGTGGCATCGTTGAAAAGGCCATGCCGATTCACCAATCCAATGTGGCGATCTTCAATGCCGCGACCGGCAAGGCTGATCGCGTGGGCATCAAGGTCACGGACGGCAAGCGCGTGCGCGTCTTCAAGTCCAGCGGCGAAGAAATCAAGGCCGCCTAAGAGGTACGCACATGGCACGACTCCAACAACACTACCGCGAAAAGATCGCCAAGGACCTGACCGAGAAGTTCGGCTACAAGTCCCCGATGCAGGTCCCGCGCCTGACCAAGATCACGCTGAACATGGGCGTGGGCGAGGCTGTGGCCGACAAGAAGGTGCTCGAGAACGCCGTTGGCGATCTGACAAAGATTGCCGGCCAGAAGCCCGTCGTCACCAAGTCGAAGAAGGCCATCGCAGGCTTCAAGATCCGTGAGCAACAGCCCATCGGCTGCATGGTGACCCTGCGCGGCGTTCAGATGTACGAATTCCTGGACCGTTTCGTGACCGTGGCCCTGCCGCGCGTTCGCGACTTCCGCGGTATCTCGGGTCGTGCCTTCGACGGCCGTGGCAACTACAACATCGGCGTCAAAGAACAGATCATCTTCCCGGAAATCGAGTACGACAAGGTGGATGCACTGCGTGGTCTGAACATCAGCATCACGACGACCGCCAAGACCGATGAAGAAGCCAAGGCGCTGCTCGCCGGCTTCCGTTTCCCGTTCAAGAACTGAGGTGATCTGTGGCTAAAGTAGCTTTGATCCAGCGCGAACTCAAGCGCGACAAACTGGCCGCCAAGTACGCCGCCAAGTACGCCGAACTGAAGGCGATCGCCAACGACGCGAAGAAGAGCGACGAAGAGCGCGCTGCCGCCCGCCTGGGCCTGCAGAAGCTCCCGCGTAACGCCAACCCCACGCGTCAGCGCAACCGCTGCGAAATCACGGGTCGTCCGCGCGGCACCTTCCGTCAATTCGGTCTGGCACGCGCCAAGATCCGCGAACTGGCTTTCGCAGGCGACATCCCCGGTGTCACCAAGGCCAGCTGGTAAGCCAGGCAGGAGCAACAAACATGAGCATGAGTGATCCCATTGCCGACCTGCTGACGCGCATCCGCAACGCGCAGATGGTCGCCAAGCCCACCGTGTCGGTCCCGTCTTCCAAGGTGAAGGTCGCGATCGCACAAGTCCTGAAGGACGAGGGCTACATCGACGGTTTCCAGGTCAAGACCGAAGCCGGCAAGAGCGAGCTTGAAATTTCGCTGAAGTACTACGCCGGTCGCCCGGTCATCGAGCGCATCGAGCGCGTCAGCCGTCCCGGCCTGCGCGTGTACAAGGCCAGCGCCGCGATTCCGCAGGTGCAGAACGGCCTGGGCGTTGCCATCGTGACCACGCCCAAGGGCGTGATGACCGATCGCAAGGCACGCGCCAACGGCGTCGGCGGCGAAGTGCTGTGCTACGTCGCCTGATCGAGGAGCAACAAGAATGTCCCGAGTAGGTAAATCGCCGGTCGCCATCCCGCAGGGCGTGGATGTGTCGATCAAGGAAGACCAGATCAGCGTCAAGGGCGCTGGCGGTCAACTGTCGCTGGCCAGCAACCCGCTGGTCATCGTCAAGAACAACGACGGCAAGCTGAGCTTCACGCCGGCCAACGATTCGCGTGAAGCCAACGCGATGAGCGGCACCGTGCGCCAGCTGGTCAACAACATGGTGGTCGGTGTGACCAAGGGCTTCGAGAAGAAGCTCAACCTGGTTGGCGTGGGCTTCAAGGCCCAGGCCCAGGGCGCCAAGCTCAACCTGTCGGTTGGCTTCTCGCACCCGGTCGACATCGCGATGCCCCAGGGCATCACGGTGGCAACGCCGGCTCCGACCGAAATCGTGATCAAGGGTGCCGACCGCCAACGCGTCGGCCAGATCGCCGCTGAGATCCGCGCTGTTCGTCCGCCCGAGCCCTACAAGGGCAAGGGGATCCGTTATTCGGACGAGAAGATCGTGATCAAAGAGACCAAGAAGAAGTAAGGGGCAGCAAAATGATGTTGACCAAGAAAGAACAGCGTCTCCGCCGTGCGCGCCAGACCCGCATTCGCATCGCGAAGCAGGGCATCGCCCGCCTGACGGTGAGCCGCACCAACCTGCACATCTACGCCACCGTCATCTCCGAAGACGGTTCGAAGGTGTTGGCCGCTGCTTCCACCGCCGAAGCCGAAATCCGCTCGTCGCTGGGCGGCGCTGGCAAGGGCAGCAACGTTGCCGCCGCCACGCTGATCGGCAAGCGCATCGCCGAGAAGGCCAAGGCTGCCGGCGTCGAGAAGGTCGCTTTCGACCGCGCTGGCTTCGCCTATCACGGTCGCGTCAAGGCCCTGGCCGACGCTGCCCGCGAAGCCGGTCTGCAGTTCTAACCGAATACGAGATTCAAGATGGCAAAGATTCAGGCAAGAACGCAGAACGAAGGACCCGAGGACGGTCTGCGCGAGAAGATGATCGCGATCAACCGTGTCACCAAGGTGGTGAAGGGTGGTCGTATCCTCGGTTTCGCCGCACTGACGGTGGTTGGCGACGGCGACGGCCGCGTCGGCATGGGCAAGGGCAAGTCCAAGGAAGTGCCCGCTGCCGTGCAGAAGGCCATGGAAGAAGCCCGCCGCAACCTGTTCAAGGGCGCGATCAAGAATGGCACGCTGCACCATGAAGTGCACGGCCACCACGGTGCTTCGTCCGTCGTGATGTACCCGGCCCCCAAGGGTACCGGCATCATCGCCGGCGGCCCGATGCGCGCCGTGTTCGAAGTGATGGGCATCACCGACGTCGTGGCCAAGAGCCACGGTTCGTCGAACCCCTACAACATGGTTCGTGCCACGCTGAACGGCCTGCGCAACGCTACGACGGCTTCCGAAGTCGCCGCCAAGCGTGGCCTGACGGTCGAGCAGCTGTTCGCGGCTTAAAGCCAGGAGCTCTGAAATGACGCAACAACAAACCGTCAAGGTGCAACTGGTTCGCAGCCCGATCGGTACCAAGCAATCGCATCGCGCCACCGTTCGTGGCCTGGGCCTGCGCAAGCTCAACTCCGTGTCGGAGCTGCAGGACACGCCCGCCGTGCGCGGCATGATCAACAAGATCAGCTACCTGGTCAAAGTGCTCTAACAAGAGCTGCTGAGAGAGACGATATGGAACTCAATGGCATCAAGCCCGCTGCCGGCGCCAAGCACGCGAAGCGTCGCGTCGGCCGCGGCATCGGCTCCGGCCTTGGCAAGACTGCCGGCCGCGGTCACAAGGGTCAGAAGTCGCGTTCGGGCGGCTTCCACAAGGTGGGCTTCGAAGGCGGCCAGATGCCGCTGCAGCGTCGCCTGCCCAAGCGCGGCTTCAAGTCGCAGACGCTGAAGTACAACGCCGAAATCACGCTGACCTCGCTGGAAAAGCTGGGTCTGGCCGAAGTCGACGTCCTGGCGCTCAAGCAAGCCGGCCTCGTGGGCCAGCTGGCCAAGGTGGTCAAGGTCGTGAAGTCGGGTGAGCTCACCAAGGCCGTCAAGCTGACGGGCGTCGGTGCGACGGCAGGTGCCAAGGCTGCTATCGAAGCAGCCGGCGGCAGCGTCGCTTAAAGCACTTTGCTGAAGGCACTACGTGGCAACTAACGCGGCAACGCTCGCAAAGACAGGCAAGTTCGGCGACCTCCGTCGCCGGCTGGTCTTCTTGCTGCTCGCCCTCGTGGTCTATCGGATCGGGGCGCACATTCCCGTGCCTGGCATCAACCCGGACCAGCTGGCACAGCTGTTCCAGGGCCAGCAGGGCGGCATCCTGAGCCTGTTCAACATGTTCTCGGGCGGTGCGCTGTCGCGCTTCACCGTGTTCGCGCTGGGCATCATGCCGTACATCTCTGCATCGATCATCATGCAGCTGATGACCTACGTGGTGCCGAGCTTCGAGCAGTTGAAGAAGGAAGGCGAGGCCGGTCGTCGCAAGGTGACCCAGTACACGCGCTACGGCGCGCTGGGCCTGGCGCTGTTCCAGTCGTTCGGCATTGCCGTGGCGCTGGAGTCGTCGGCTGGCCTGGTCATCGCCCCGGGCTTCGGCTTCCGCATCACGGCCATGGTCAGCCTCACCGCTGGATCGATGTTCCTGATGTGGCTGGGTGAGCAGATCACCGAGCGCGGCCTTGGCAACGGCATCTCGATCCTGATCTTCGCGGGCATTGCCGCGGGTCTGCCCAACGCCATCGGCGGGCTGGCTTCGCTGGTGAGCACCGGCGCCATGAACCCGATCGTTGCGCTGTTCATCGTCGCGATCGTCGTGCTGGTGACCTACTTCGTGGTGTTCGTCGAACGCGGCCAGCGCAAGATCCTTGTGAACTATGCGCGCCGCCAGGTGGGCAACAAGGTGTACGGCGGCCAGTCCTCGCACCTGCCGCTGAAGCTGAACATGGCCGGCGTCATTCCGCCCATCTTCGCTTCGTCGATCATCCTGCTGCCGGCTACCCTGGTGGGCTGGTTCAGCGCGGGTGACAGCGGCTGGCGTTGGGTGAAGGACGTGGCGAGCGCGCTGCGTCCGGGCGAGCCGATCTACGTGCTGCTGTATGCCGCAGCCATCGTGTTCTTCTGCTTCTTCTACACGGCGTTGGTCTT
>JAFECZ010000262.1 GCA_018241905.1 Pseudomonadota bacterium | reverse complement strand
TCACGGTGGCACTGGCCAGGTCGCGGTTGTCTGCCGTCAGCGACACGGCCGGCCCCGTCACATAGGCCTTCTGCTGGGCGTTGTCCGCCATCGCAAGCGCCAGGTTGCCGGCAAACGGGCCGCGGACCTCCACGATTTCCAGCGCGGGCGCTGCATGCGTCACGGCCGCGGCCACCTCCTCCAGGCTCACGCCGGGCCCGCGCAGGGTCTTGCCGACGGTGAGGCACAGTTCGTTCTCGAAGCCCGGCTCGATCAGGTCGCCGAAGCGGTAGGCCTGGCCGCTCGAATGCCGGCCGCTTTCGAGCAGGTAGCCGAAGCAGGGCTCGTGCACTTGCTGCTGGACGCGCATGGCCTCGGCAGTGAGGCCGACCTTCCAGCCCGCTTGCCGCTCACCCCTGGCAAGGCGCTTGCGGAGCAAGGCCAGCTGCACTTCGTAGCCCTGCTGCAGGGAGAACTTCCCAGCCCATTCCGCCGGCATGTAGCGCCCTTCTTCCATGGCTTGCCAAAGGGCGTTCGCAATGTCTTGCGTGTTCATCGCATCCTCAACGTGTGATTGGGTTGTTTTCAAGATAGCCGGCAAGGCGGCGAACGCCCTCATCCAGCCGCGACGTGCTGCTCGCATAGCACCAGCGCAGATAGCCCTCGCCTTCGGGCCCGAAGGCCGCGCCGGGCGCAAGCCCCAGGCCGGCCCCGGTCACGAGCTGCTTGCAGAACGCAAGACTGTCCTCGACGCCGTCTACGCGGAAGAACGTGTACATCGCGCCGCCGGCGGGTGCCGCGAGGTCGACGCCCGGCACCTGTCCCAGGCGCGCTGCCAGGTGATCCCGGCCCTGGCGAAGCCGCTCGACCGTCCGTGCAATGGCGCCCTCCCCCCGGGACAGCGCGACAAGGCCGGCCGCCTGCACGAAGGGAGGCGCGCAGGTGCTGCTGTATTCGATCAGCTTGCCGATGTCGCCCAGCATCGCCGGCGGCACCACGATCCAGCCCAGGCGCCACCCCGTCATGCGCCAGGCCTTGGAGAAGGAATTGCAGCTGATGACCCGGTCCTCGGGCGCGGCGATATCCAGGAAGGACGGCGCGCAAGGCGCATCGAAGCAGATGCGCTGATAGACGTCGTCGCTCACGATCCAGATGCCCAGGCGGCGGCAATGCGCAAGGATGGCCTCCTGCATTTCGCGCGAGATGGTCCAGCCCGTCGGGTTGTTGGGCGCGTTCAGCAGCAGTGCACGGGTGCCCGGCACAAGCGCGTCGAAAAGGCGCTGCTCGTCCAGCGCCCAGCCCGCTGCGCTGAATTCGAGCGCCACGGTTTCCACATGTGCGCCCAGGACCTTGGGCATTTCCACCAGGTTGGGCCACAGCGGCGTCACGGCCACGACGCGGTCGCCGGGGTTCAGCAGCGCCTGCAGGGCCAGCATGAGCGCATGCGTGCCCGAACTCGTCACGGCAATCCGTTCGACGCCGATCCGGCCGTGCCAGCGCGACAGGTACGCGGCGATCTCTTCGCGCAGCGCGGGGTCGCCCAGCGTCTGGACGTAGAACGTGCGCTTGCTCTCGAGCGCGGCGACCGCGGCGCTGCAGATCTCGTCCGGCGTCTCCTCGTCGGGCTCGCCGAACCAGAAGGGCAGGACGTCCTTGCGGTCCATGCCGGCATTGGCGACTTCGCGGATCTTCGAGGACCGAAGCGCCTGGACTTCCGGGCGCGCGACGGTGGGCGGCGTGCGATGGGTGGCAGCGCTGTGCATTCGTTCTTGTCTCCGTATTCGAGGCTGAATGCTCCAGCGCAGCACGGTGCGGGACAAGGACCAATTCCGGGAATCGATGCGGACCAATCGCGGCAAGCCGGACCTGGGCCGCCAGGAGATCGCTCTATTGCCGATGGGCGCGCGCTCGAAGCCACCACAACGCTTCGCGCACAAAAAAGCCCCGGCTAGCGGGGCTTTTCAGCGGTTCACGGTCTTCCCAGGGAACTACCGCGAAACCATTTTTGGCGGAAACGGAGGGATTCGAACCCTCGATGAGGCTCTACACCCCATACTCCCTTAGCAGGGGAGCACCTTCGGCCACTCGGTCACGTTTCCGTAAGAAGGCGATTATGCCACGCTTACGCGCCCAATTGGTCCAGATCGAAGGCCTTGTGCAGTGCGCGCACGGCCAATTCCATGTACTTCTCGTCGATGACGACCGAGGTCTTGATCTCGCTGGTGGAAATCATCTGGATGTTGATGCCCTCTTCGCTCAGCACGCGGAACATCTTGCTGGCCACGCCCACGTGGCTGCGCATGCCGATGCCGACGATGCTCACCTTGCAGATCTTGGCGTCGCCCTCGACCTTGGCGGCGCCCAGCGCGGGCAGCACCTTGGTGTTGAGCAGGTCGGTGGTCTTGGCGAAGTCGTTGCGATGCACCGTGAAGCTGAAGTCGGTCTTGCCGTCCTTGCTCAGGTTCTGGATGATCACGTCGACCTCGATGTTGGCGTCGGCCACGGCACCCAGGATTTGGTAGGCGATGCCGGGCTTGTCAGGCACGCCCAGCACCGAGATCTTGGCTTCGTCGCGGTTGAACGCGATGCCCGAGACAACGGCTTGTTCCATGTTTTCGTCTTCCTCGAAAGTGATGAGCGTGCCGGATGCGGCCTCTTCCTTGATGTCGATGTCCCACGGCGTGAAGCTGGACAGCACACGCAGCGGAACCTTGTACTTGCCGGCGAATTCCACCGAGCGGATCTGCAGCACCTTGGAGCCCAGGCTGGCCATTTCCAGCATTTCCTCGAAGCTCACGGTCTTCATGCGGCGCGCCTCGGGCACCACGCGCGGGTCGGTGGTGTAGACGCCGTCCACGTCGGTGTAGATCAGGCACTCGTCGGCGCGCATGGCGGCCGCCACGGCCACCGCAGAGGTGTCGCTGCCGCCGCGGCCCAGGGTGGTGATGTTGCCGCCCTCGTCCACGCCCTGGAAGCCGGTGATGACGACCACGCGGCCGGCATTCAGGTCGGCGCGCACGCGCTCGTCGTCGATGCTCTCGATGCGGGCCTTGGTGTAGCTGCTGTCGGTTTTGACCTGCACCTGCCAGCCGGCGTAGCTGACCGACTCGACGCCTTCGGATTGCAGCGCAATGGCCAGCAGCGCCGAGGACGCCTGCTCGCCGGTGGCGGCCAGCATGTCGAGCTCGCGGCCGTAGGCGGCGTCGGCTTTCGAGGGGGCCAGTTCCTTGGCCAGGCCGAGCAGGCGGTTGGTTTCGCCGCTCATGGCGCTGGGAACCACCACCATCTGATGGCCGGCACGGGCCCACTTGGCCACGCGCTTGGCGACATTCCTGATGCGCTCGGTCGAGCCCATCGACGTGCCGCCGTATTTATGAACGATCAATGCCATGGGTGAATATCTAGGAGGTATGGATGCCGCCCTGCGTGCAAGGCGGGGCAGCGCACCTGCATCCGGTCAGCGCGAAGGCCTTGGCGAGGGCGCGACATTGTACCAATCGAGCGTGGCGCCCACCCGCTCGACAAAACCGGTGCCCACCTTGATGTGCACGCGGTGGCCGCGCGTGCGGCATGCATCCACCTGCCCCAGCAGTTCTTCGAGCTGCGCCGCGCTGGGCGTGCAGCCGTGGATGCGCAGCAGCCAATGGCGCAGCACGTTGGCCTGGCGCGCGCGGGACAGCGCCTGGAGCGCCTCGATGCGCGGCGGCACGCCCACGACGTGCAGGTCCTGTTCGGCCAACTCCACCAGCAGCGCCTGCGCTTGCGCGGCATGGCCGGCGCTGCGGGCGAAGGTGCTGCGAAACTGCGGAAAGACCTGCTCCAGCGCGGGCAGCAGCACGCCGCGGATGCGATTGCGGGTGTAGCGCGCATCTGCATTGCTCGGATCGTCGATCCAACCGACGCCCTGGCCGCGCAGCCAGGCTCGGATTCCGGCCCCTCCCAGGTGAAGGAACGGACGGTGGTAGTTGAGCCCGTCGCGCCGCGCGTGCACAGGCATGGCCGCCAGGCCCGAGAGCCCGGCGCCGCGCGAGAGCGCCAGCAGGATGGTCTCGGCCTGGTCGTCGGCGTGATGGCCCAGCGCAACGTCGCTGGCGCCCGCCTCGCGCGCCAGCTGCGCCAGCGTGGCGTAGCGCGCGCGCCGCGCGGCGTCTTCGGGGCTTTCTCCGCTGGCGTGCCGGGCATCCACGCGCCGCGCCGAAAGCGGCACCTTCAGGTCGGCGCAAACGGCCCGGCAATGCGCCTCGAAGCCATCGGCAGCAGCCTGCAACCCGTGGTGCACATGAAAGGCCAGCACCCGGCCGGGCCAGCGCCGCGCGCAAGCCAGCAGCAGGGCCGTGGAATCGGCCCCGCCGCTGAAGGCCACCGCCAGCGGCAAGCCGGGCTCGAAGGCCGCAACGGCATGCTCGACCGAATTCACGACGCTTTTCCCTCCCGGCAGGAATGACTTGGACCTGGCCCACGCCAACGGGCAACAGAATGCATCCGCGCATTGTGGGGCCGAGCGGGCCTGCGGGAACTTGCATCCGGGCCATTCGGTCCCACATGCGCCCCAAGTCAGGAGTCATGCACATGTGGAAACTCGCCACCCTCTGGTATTCGCTGCGCAAGGAGCTTGCGCTGGCCTGGGCGATCCTGCGCCACCCCGACACGCCGCGCTCGGCCAAGCTGGCGGTGCTGGCGGCAGGGCTCTATGTGCTGAGCCCGGTCGACCTGGTGTCCGACCTGATACCGGTGCTGGGCTGGATCGACGACGGCGTGGTGGCCGCTCTGCTCCTGGCGCTTGCGGCCCGGCTCATGCCCCGTGAATTGCATGCGGCGCTGAAGGAGCGCGTTGCGCAGCGCCGCTCGGGCGCCGCCACGCGCTGACGCCGCGCCGTCGCCCGGCGCGGCAGCCGGCTTACTTGCTGTCGGCGCGCGTGTCCGAGAAGCGGCCGTAGCTCTGCAGGCGCTCGTAGCGGCGCTCCAGCAGGTCGCGCGGCTTCAGGTCGGCCACCTGGCGGTAGGCCTCGCCCAGGGCACGCTTGAGAAACACGGCCATCTGGCGGTGGTCGCGGTGCGCACCGCCCACCGGCTCGTTCACGATCTTGTCGACCAGGCCCAGGGCCTTCAGGCGGTGCGCTGTGATGCCCAGCGCGTCGGCTGCTTCCTGCGCTTTCTCGCCGGTCTTCCAGAGAATGGAGGCGCAGCCCTCGGGGCTGATGACCGAGTACACCGAGTACTGCAGCATCATGACCTGGTCGCCCACCGAAATGGCCAGCGCGCCGCCGGAGCCGCCCTCGCCGATGATGGTGACGATGATCGGCACCTCGAGTTGCGCCATTTCGTAGATGTTGCGGCCGATGGCCTCGGACTGGCCGCGCTCTTCCGCGTCGATGCCCGGGTAGGCACCGGGCGTGTCGACGAAGGTGAAGACCGGCAGCTTGAACTTCTCGGCCGTCTTCATCAGGCGAAGCGCCTTGCGGTAGCCCTCGGGCTTGCTCATGCCGAAGTTGCGCGCCGTGCGCTCTTTCGTGTCGCGCCCCTTCTGGTGGCCGATGACCATGCACGGCATGCCGTTGAAGCGCGCCAGGCCGCCGACGATGGACAGGTCGTCGGCAAAGTGGCGGTCGCCATGCAGCTCGACGAAATCGGTGAAGATCTCGTTCACGTAGTCCAGCGTGTACGGACGCTCCGGATGGCGCGCAATCTTGGTGATGCGCCAAGGCGTCAGGTCGCTGTAGATGTCCTTGGTGAGCTGCAGGCTCTTCTTGCTGAGCTGGTCGATTTCTTCCGAAATGTCGACCGCCGATTCGGTCTGCACATAGCGCAGCTCTTCGATCTTGGATTCGAGCTCCGCGATGGGTTGCTCGAAGTCGAGGAAGGTTCGTTTTGCCAACGTCTTCTCCATTGTTTTGCTGTGTCTCGAGGGGCGGTTGATGCGTGGGGAACGAAGGAATTCAGTACGCCACGGGCACCGGTTCGAGCGATCTCCAAATATACCAAGTCGCCACGCTGCAGTACGGCGCCCAGGCCATGGCGACCTCGCGGGCATCGCTGCGGCTGACCGGATCGCCCGAAAAATAGTTGTGGCTGATGCCGTTGATCAGGCCCACATCGTCCAGCGGCAGCACGTTGGGCCGCATGAGGTGGAACATGAGGAACATCTCGGCCGTCCAGCGGCCGATGCCGCGAATGGCCACCAGTTCGGCAATGATCTGCTCGTCTTCCATGTCCTTCCAGGAATCGACGTGCACCGTGCCGTTGTCGAAGTGAAGCGCCAGGTCGACCAGGTACTCGACCTTGCGCACCGACAGGCCCGCCGCGCGCATGTCGTCCACCTTGAGCTTGAGCACGTTGCCGGGCGTCAGGCGCCGGGGCAGGTCCATGAAGCGGTCCCACACGGCCTGGGCCGCCTTCACCGAGATCTGCTGCCCCACGATGCTGCGCGCCAGCGTGGTGAAGGCGTCGCCGCGCGACTCCAGGCAGGCGTCGCCGAACTGCGGAATGAGCCGCTTCATCACCCGGTCCTTCTTGGCCAGGTGCTTGCACGCGTCGTCCCAGTAGTCGGGCGTGATGATGGTGACGGGAAGGCTCTTGGCCGTCCCCTTGGCGGCGGCGGCGTTCACTGTGCGGCCGCCCAGGTGGTGCCGGTGGCGGAATCCTTGAGCACGATGCCCTGGTCGAGCAGTTCCTTGCGGATGCGGTCGGCCTCGGCAAAGTTCTTCGCGGCCTTGGCCTGGGCGCGCTGCTCGATCATCGACAGGATGGTGGCCTCGTCGAGCGTGGCGCCGGCGCGCAGGTAGGCATCCGGATCGTCCTGCAGGATGCCCAGCGTGCCGCCCAGGGCGCGCAGCAGGCCGGCCAGCCTTGCGGCCTCCTGGTCGGTTGCCGCGCGGTTCACCGCACCGGCGAGCTCGAACAACACCGCCACGGCCTCGGGCGTGCCGAAATCCTCGTCCATGGCGGCCTTGAAGCGCGCCGCGTGCGGCTCGTTCCAGTCGAGGGCCGCGCCGGAAGGCTTCGCACGCTGCAGCGCGGTGTACAGGCGCTTGAGCGACGCGCGCGCATCCTGCAGGTGCACGTCGCTGTAGTTGAGCGGGCTGCGGTAGTGCGCGCGCAGGACGAAGAAGCGGATGGTTTCTGCGTCGAAGACCTTCAGCACATCGCGAATCAGGAAGAAATTGCCCAGGCTCTTGGACATCTTCTCGTCGTCGATGTTGATGAAGCCGTTGTGCATCCAGATGTTCGCCAGCGGCTTTCCGTTGGCGCCTTCGCTCTGCGCGATCTCGTTCTCG
>JAFECZ010000261.1 GCA_018241905.1 Pseudomonadota bacterium | reverse complement strand
GTCCGCAGGCTGCGCAGGCTTTCCACCGTGGGGTCGTCCGGCTGCTCGATGGCCAATAGCCGCACCCCCGTGGCGCCTGTCAGGCGCCGCTGGGCAATGCCCCCCTGCTGCTTGCTCGTCGGGATGGTGGAGAACACGGCAAGGCCGGTCTGCACCTCGACCTCGTGCGGCTCGCGGATGCGGTGTTCCACCAGCATGTTGCGGACCAGCGCCACGACCACGCCCAGGAAAAGCCCCAGCGCCACGGCAGCCATCACGATCGTCTTTCGCTGCGGCTTGAAGGGCGCGCCGGGCTCCAGCGCCTCGTCCAGCACGCGCACGTTGCCCACCTTGCCTTCCTTCACCAGCCGCAACTGCATCGCGTTGTTCAACAGCGACTGGTACAGCTCGGTATTGACCTTCACGTCGCGTTCCAGGCGCACGGCCTCCTGCTGCTGGGCCGGCAGTGCCTTGATGCGCGTCTGCGAGTCGACCAGGCTGGCCTTGAGCGCGGCAATCTGCGCGTCCAGCGTCTGCATCAGCGGGTGGGCGTTGGTGAAGCGTGCCTGCAGTTCGGTGCGCTTTTGCTGCAGCTCGAACAGGCGGGTCTGCCGCTCGACCGACTGGGCCAGGGCATTGGTCGCCTCGTCCGTGAAGGACACGGTGCCCTGCTGGTTGCGATAGCGGTTGTACGCGTCTTCGGACTGCTCGAGCTGGCGCTTGACCACCGGCAACTGCACGTCCAGGAAGGCCAGCGCCTTGCGCGCCTCGGCAGCGCGGCGGTCCACGTTCTGCTGGACGTATTGCTCGCCGATGGCGTTGAGCACCTTCACCAGTTGCGAAGGATTGCCGCCCTGCAGCCCGACGTTGATGATCCCCGACTGCTTGCCCACTTCATAGAGCGACAGGGCGCCCTGGACGCCGCCGATGGTGGCCTGGCGCGACAGGCGCGTCACGAAGAACTCCGCACCGGGCTTGCCGGCCAGCTTGTCGATCAGCAGTTCGTAGCGGCCCTCGGAGGTATCGAAGGCCAGGGGCGTTCCGACCTGGCCCTGCACCGGCCCGGTCAGCTTGCCGCCCTTGAGCGAGTAACGGCCGTCGCCTTGCGCCACCACGGTGAACTGCGCCGAATCCATGCGCGGCGGCAGATCGAAGCGGCTGACCGAAATCTGCTCGGTGCCGGTCACGTAGCCCGGCATGCCCAGGAAACCGGGCTCGGACAGCTCGGTGGCGCGTCGGGCCAGCCATCCGCCCACGTAGGGCGCATAGCGCGGCGTCGCGTCGATGTGCAGCCGGGCGGCGTCCACCGCGGCGCCGATGACGTTGCGCGAACGGATGATTTCCATCTCCGCCGCGGCCGGGGTCTTCAACTCGAACAGGTTGCCCGCCTCGCCCAGCGTGCTGCGGGCGGCGCCCTCGGATTCCTCCACCTGCACGACCATGTTGGTGGCGTAGATGGGCCGCTGCAGCATTGCGTAGACGACGCCCAGGACCGTCACCAGCGCAGTGATCGCCACGATGAGCCAGCGGTTGGCGATCAGGGCCTCGACATAGCGGGTCAGGTCGATGTCGCCTTCGCTGGACAGTTCGCCCACGACCGGCGAGGTGGCCGGCCCAAATCCCGATTGCGGCAATCTGGAGTTCATCGGCCCGACCTCGTGGTGGATGGAAGGGTGACGATCGAGCTGTAGGCCGTCGTCGAGGGCAGGATCAGGTTGATCACCCGGTTCCACTGGACCAGCGGCACGGGGTCGACATAGACCACGTCCCTGGGCTTGAGCGGAAAGCCGTCCGCCATGGCAATGGCCGTCGCGCTCTTGGCATCCAGGTGGTAGATGCTGTAGCCGCCCTGCGGCTGGTTGCGGATCACGTAGATCTGCCGCGGGTTCGAGGTGGTGAGGCTCGCCCCGCCCGCCTCGGCCAAGGCATCGTTCAGGCTCAGCCGCCCGTTGCGCATCAGCAAGGGTTGCTGGATGGCGACTTCGCCCATCACGAACACCTTGCGTTCATCCCGGTTGCGCACGAAAAGGATGTCGCCGTTTTCGAGCAGGATGCGCGACGGGTCGATGCCGGCCTGCGCCAGGCGCATCATGTCGATGGACGTGGTCACGCCCTTGCGGGTCAGCGTGACGTGCGAACGGTCGCCGGTGGCGGAGATGCCGCCTGCGCGGCTGATGGCCTCCGGCAGGGTCAGCGGGATGTCGGTGATCAGCTGCAGGCCGGGCCGGCCCACCTCACCTTCGATGTAGGCACGCTTGCTGCGAAACGCCTCGATGCGCACCTGCAGCTGGGGATTCTTGAACACCCGGCCGAGACGCTGGGTGAGCGTGTCGGACAGTTCCTGGATGGTCATGCCCGCCGCCTTGATCTGGCCGGCATACGGAAAGCTCAGCATGCCCGCGCTGGACACCATGAAGCCCGCGGCCGGCGCGACGCTGGCCGGATCGGACCCGCTGGCGGTGGTGGTCGCGCTCAGGATCAGCTCGGGGTGGTCGTAGACATACACGCCGATGGTGTCGCCGATGCCGATGCGGTATTGCCCCGCCTCGGCCATCAGGGCCTGTACATCCTGTCCGACCGGCTTGGCCAGGTCGGCCTGCATCTGGGCGATCAGCGTGGGGGTGATCGCCGTGATGGCGCCATCCGGCGGCAGGTCGGCCGTGTCGGTGCCGGGGACCGGCATGGCGGTTGACTTCTCGTCGCGTACCGAGTCATAGCCGGGCACCAGTGCGCAACCGTGCAGCAAGGCCACGATGCACAAAAGCCACGAGCCACGTAAGTACAAGGTCTTCAAACAAGCCTCCGCCACTGCAACACATTAATACTTTTGCAATCAGTTACCGAATGTACAGCGAATGTCAATAGAAGGCCAGCCCTCCGGGAGAGCTATCCCTAATGGCTGGGAATCGGCGGTAACTTGGGGAGGTGGCGCCCGGAAATCGCGGGCACCAGGGGGTCGCGCTGCGCCCTTGCTTCCTGCTAGGAAGACAGATCAGCCTCGGCGGCGCGTTTCCAGGCTGCGGCGGCCTGCTCCTGGTCGCCGCGCTGCTCGGCCAGGCGCGCCAGCGCCTGCCAGGCCTGGCGGTGCAGGCCGGGGTCTTGCAGGCCCAGGCCGGCCTGGGTCAGCAACTGCTGCGCCTTGCCCCACAGCTGCCGCTTCATGCAGGCCATGCCGGCCAGGTATTGCAGGTTGGCGTCGCGCGGGTTGTTGCGCTGGGCGGTCTCGATGCGTGCCAGCCAGTCGGCGTCGACCGAATCGAGCCCCGCCTCCAGCACGCGCACGAGCCTGACCCGCAAGCCGTCGCCCAGGCTGCTGGGCTGGGACACCATGCGTTCCCAGATGGGCAGCAGCCAGCCGCGCGCAACACCCAGGTCGCCGCGCAGGAGCACCTGGCGCTGCGCCGCATGAATGGCCACTTCGGGCATTTCGCGCTCGTCCGCTTCCAGGTCGGCCCAGGCACGAAGCAGCTGGCTCGCGTCATGCGCCTCGGACAGCAGGTCGGTGGCCAGGCCGCGGACGATGCTCTGCGCCGCCGTGGGCGAGAAAGCACGGTGCTTGGCCAGCAGCCGGGCCGTCTCCAGGGCGTCCAGGGTGCGGCGATCCAGGCGCGCGGCCTTCAGGCGCAGGCGCAGGGCCAGGGTGCGGCGCTGGGCGCCGTGCGGCAGCTCCTTCAGGCGGGCCAGCGCGGTGGTTGCGTCGCGGTCGTGCAGCGCCCAGAGGGCGGCGCGCAGCTGCGCGCCTTCGCGCGTTTCGGGGCTGAGCTGGCTGCCCGCGGTGGCGGCTTCATTCAGGGCGTGCTGCAGATGTGCGTCGCGCGAGGCGCGGTCCTGCAGGGCATGCGCGCTTTCGGCGCCCAGCAGATGCGCCATGGTGCGCACCTGCAGTGCCTGCGGCAGCCGGGCGTCGAGCCCGGCCAGTGCGCGTTCCTGGGCCAGGGCCGCCTGCGCGGCCTTGCCTGCCCGGGAAAAGCGTCCGGCCAGTTGCTGGGCCACCGCGTCGAGCAGCGAGGCATGCAGCGCGCGCTCCTTTTGCTGCATGCGCCATTGGCGCGCCTGCTTGGGAAGGGAGAACAGCGCGGAAAGCCCGCGCAATGCCAGGTGCAGGGCCACGAACAATGCGGCCAGGCCCAGCAACACCAGGTTGAGCGACAAGTCCACGCGCCAGGGCGGCCAGAACACCGTGATGGTGCCCTGGTTGTTGCCGGCAAACAGCGCCACCGCGGCGGCGATGCCGAAAAGAGCCAGGAGCCAGAGTGCGGCGCGCATCGTGGTGACCGCCCTCAGCGCCCGGCCGCCGCGGCAGACAGCGCCGCCAGCGTCTCGTCGACGTTGGGCGCGGAACCTTCCTTGACCTGCGCCTGCAACTGCTGCAGCAGGGTTGCCGCGCTCTGCGTGCGGCGCGAGCGCGGATCGAAGTACTTGTTGAGTGCGGCGGTGACGCCGGCCAGTTCGTTGCGGGCGCTGTCGATCTGGCGCGACAGCAGCGACAGGCGCACATTGAGCAGCTTGAGCTTGAGGTTCTCGCGCAGGAAGAACACCTGCTCGGGCGAGACCAGCACCGCCTCGGGCCGGTCGACGCGGCCGACGCGCACCAGCGAGCGCAGCTCGAAGCGCACCGCCGACAGCACGCGCCGCCACCAAGGCGCGTCGGCGGGCAGCGCCTCGGGCGCCCACAACGGGCTGCCGGTCTGGGTGGCCACCGCATTGAGCGTGGGCAGGTCGTCCACCAGGCGCATCAGGTCGTCGAGCTTGTGCAGCGCGTCGGCCGTGTTGCCGGTGGAGCTGGCCTGGATCTTGTCGGCATCGCGCGCCAGCGCGCGCTGCAACGGCACCAGGCGCGGCTGGAGCGAGCGGGACACCCGCTGCTCGCCCGCCTTCAGCGCGGCCAGCAAGGGCTCGACGTTGCCCGTGACCTGCGCCTGCTGCAGGCCCAGGCGCACGGCCGATTCGATGTCGACCACCAGGTTCTCGTCACGCGAGCGCGACAGGCTGGTCATCAGCTCTTCGAGCTGGCTGCGTTGCAGCGTGAGTTCGGCCACGCGGGCTTCGTTGACGGCCACCTTGGCCGCAGTGGCCTGCACCGTCTCGCTGGCCTGGCGGGCCAGGGTGCGGGCTTCGGCGGCCTGTGCCAGCGAGTCGGCGCTCTGGCGCGCCAACTGCTCCTGCATGCCGCTCACTTTCTGCCACAGCGCGATCACCAGCAGGAGCGAAGCAATGGCCACGGCCGCCAGCACGCCCAGCGCGAGTCGCGAGGGGTTGCCGTGCGGGGCCGGATGCGCAATCGCGCCCGCAGGCGCAGCCAGCGCAACGGGTACGCGCTCCCCCTGTTCCTGCACGGATGGGTCGGTCGAAGAGGCAATGCTCATTGAAAGGATTCTATAGACGCGATCAGCGCGTCGAGCTCGGGCGACGAGGCCCGGACACGGCCGAAACCGGCCGCCGATGCGCTCTGCGCAATGCGCGGATGCGTGGCCACGGCCAGTGCGCCGGACCAGTCGGCCGCAGGCAATGCCTCGCGCAGGTTGGCAATGGCCTGGGAGCTGCTGAACAGCCACACCGAGCCGTCGCGTGCGGCGGCTTCGGCCACGCGGCGCGCCTCGTCGCTCCAGGTGGGCGGCACACGCCGGTACGTGGCCACGGTCTCCTGCCGGGCACCGGCGTCGGCCACATGCCGCGACAGCCAGTCGCGCCCGGCGGGCTGCCCGCCGGCATCGGCGCCGCGCACGAACAGCACCCGGAAACCCGGACGCACCTGCGGCTGCACGATCTGCCAGAGGGCTTCGGAATCGAACTGCCCGCTGCCCGGCGCGGGCACGTCGATGCGCGCCTCGGGCACGCCGGCCGCGCGCAACGCTCCCGCCGTGCCGGGGCCCGTGCACCAGCAACGCGGACCTTGCGGGCCCTGCACGCCTTGTTCGAAGAAGTGCTCCACGGCCGCGGCGCTCACGAACATCCAGGCGTCGAAGCCGCCGGCGCGCGTGCGCATGTCTCTCAGCGCGCCGTCGTCCGCCAGGGCTTCGATGGCCAGCAGCGGCAGCGCGTGGGCGTCGATGCCGCGCTGGCGCAGGGCCAGGGCCCAGCGCAACGCCTCTCGCTGCGGCCGGGTCACCAGCACGCGTCGTTGCGTCATGAACCGGCTCGTGCCCCGCCTTGGCGCAAGGCCTGCGCTGCCTGCTGGCCCAACGCCTCGGCCTGCGCCTGCGAGCCTGCGGGGCCTTGCACGTGTGCGCGCACCAGCGCCGACTGGCCCTCGACCTCGCCCCACGCAGCGTCGACGCGAAGCTCGCCGCCCTGCCAGCGCGCATGCGCGGCCAGCGGCATGGAACAGCTGCCGCCCATGGCCCGGCTCACGGCGCGCTCGGCGGCGGTGGCCAGCAAGTCCGGGCGCGAGGCCAGCGGCGCCAGCAGGTCGATCAGGTCCTGGCGGGACGAGCGCACCTCGATGCCCAGCGCGCCCTGCCCGGCCGCCGGCAGCATGTCGTCCACCTCGAAGGTGGCGCGGATGCGGTTCTCGAGGCCCAGCCGCTTGAGGCCGGCCGCCGCCAGCACGATGGCGTCGTACTGGCCTTCGTCGAGCTTGCGCAGGCGCGTATCGAGGTTGCCGCGCAGCGGCTCGATGCGCAGGTCGGGGCGCGCGGCGCGCAGCAGCACCATGCGGCGCAGGCTCGAGGTGCCCACCACCGCGCCTTGCGGCAGGTCGGCCAGCCGCTCGAAATTGGGTGACACCAGTGCGTCGCGCGGGTCTTCGCGCTCGAGCACGCAGGCCAGCGCGAAGCCGTCGGGCAGTTCCATGGGAACGTCTTTTAGCGAATGCACGGCTAGGTCGGCGCGGCCTTCCTCCAGGGCGAGTTCGAGTTCCTTCACGAACAGGCCCTTGCCGCCCACCTTGCTCAGCGAGCGGTCCAGGATCTGGTCGCCCTGGGTGGTCATGCCCAGCAGGCTCACGGCATGGCCGCGCGCTTCGAGCAAGGACTGAACGTGTCGTGCCTGCCACAGGGCAAGGCGGCTTTCGCGCGTGGCGATCACGAGAGAGGTCAAAAGCGTGTCTCCGGCGCTCAGGAAATGTGCAGTGGATGCTAGCATGCTGCGACGCAGCAACCCCGCGGCGTGGACCAGGAAACAAGAGAAGTGAAGACCATCAAGGACAAGAAGACTTCCACCCCGCGCCGCAACGGCCCGGACACCAACGACCAGGCCCTTATCGCCGACATCCGCCTGCTGGGCCGGATCCTCGGCGACGTGATCCGCGAACAGGAGGGCAAGGCCACCTTCGACCTGGT
>JAFECZ010000260.1 GCA_018241905.1 Pseudomonadota bacterium | reverse complement strand
GCACCGGCACCGGCACCGGCACCGGCACCGGCACCGGCACCGGCACCGGCACCGGCACCAGCCCCTGCACCCGCCCCGGCTCCCGCAGCCCCGGCCCCCGCCACTGACAACGCAACCGCCAAGGGCCCCAATCCCGCTCCCGCCGAGGCCACGACCACCACGACCGCTGCCGCCGCGGCGCCCGCAGCCGCCGCGGCACCCGCACCCGCCGCTGCGCCGGCCCCCGTCTACCAGAGCGAGACCGCGCTGTTCGCGGCCCTTCCTGCCCAGGTGCGCCAGGGCGACCTCGCCATGATCGGCAACCTGCATCGCCGCGTGGGCGACCAGGGCGCGCAGCGCAACGTCTGGGCGCGGGCCATCTACACCGACCTGGACATCCGCCAGAACGGCGGCGCCGCGCCCGCCAGCCAGGGCAGCGCCGGCGGCCTGCAAGTGGGCAGCGATTTCCTGGTGATGGGCAGCTGGCGCTTCGGTGCCTTCGTCGGCGCGCTGGACGGCAGCGTGGACGTGAGCGGCAATGCCAACGGCGGCTTCGGCAAGGTCGGCTACAACCATCTGCGCTCGACCTACGTCGGCGGCTACGCCACCTGGATCGACGCGGCCAGCGGCTGGTATGCCGACGCCGTGCTGCAGGGCGGCCACCACAGCTACGACGTGCGCCCGGACAACGCCGCCTCGGCTTCGGGCAACGCCAGCAGCTTCTCGGCATCGATCGAAGCCGGCAAGTCCTTCGCGCTGAACTCGACCTGGAGCATCGAGCCGCAGGCCCAGCTGATCTACCAGGGCACGAACCTCGACGACGTGCAGCTGGCCGTTGGCCGCGTCCAGCAGGACGCGGCCAACGGCTGGATCGGTCGCATCGGCCTGCGCATCAAGGGCGACATCCCCACCAGCGCCGGCCGCCTGCAGCCCTATGCACGCGTGAACGTCTACCGCGCCGACTCGGGCACCGACGTCGTGAGCTTCGTGAGCAACGGCGGCGGCGTCGTGGCCGGCAACTCAAGCGGTCACGGCTACACCTCCACCGAGGTGGCGGGCGGCTTCACCCTGTCGCTGACGCCCGCGACCTCGCTGTACGGCGAACTGGGCCACCTGTTCAGCAACAGCGGCGACACGCAGGTCAAGTCCTCGGTGCAGGGCTCGGTGGGCGTGCGGGTGAGCTGGTAAGGCGCGAGGCGAATCGTCAGATGCCGATGAACTCGGCCACTTCGGCCAGCGGGGCGCGCTCGGTGACGAGCGCGTCCAGCGGCTTGTCCCGGTCGGCGTAGCCAATGGCCATGCCGGTGAACAGCATGCGCTGCGCCGGCAGGCCGAGAAACTCGCCGATGGTCCTGGGGTATGCGGCCCAGCATTCCTGGGCACAGCTGTCCAGGCCTTCGGCGCGCAAGAGCAGCATCACGTTCTGCAGCAGCATGCCCAGGTCGGACCATTGCGGCGGACCCATGCGGCGGTCCACCGTGCAGAACAGCGCCAGCGGCGCGCCGAAGAACTGGTAGTTGCGCGCGAACCATTGGCGGCGCGCGGCCTTGTCCTCGCGCGCGATGCCCAGGCGCGCATACATCGCCTCGCCCACCGCAAAGCGGCGGTCGCGGTAGGGCGAGACCAGCTCGCGCGGGTAGACGTCGTACTCGCTGCCTTCCCCCGTGGGGGCTTCCTGCACGCGCTGCCGCATGAGGGCCTTGAGCTCGTCCAGCCGCCGGCCCCCCACCACGTGGATGTGCCAGGGCTGCAGGTTTCCGCCCGAGGGCGCGCGCAGCGCTGCGCGCAGCACGCGGCGGATCACATCCGGCGGCACCGGTTCATCGAGGAACTGGCGCACCGAGCGGCGGCTTTCGACGGCTTCGTAGACGTTCATGCCGCATCCTAGGGGCAACCCTCGGTCGGCCTCAATCGTCTGTTCCGACGATGTGAAACGCGGGCCTGCCCGGCGTCAAATAGCACTGGGGCAACGCACCCCAGAAAACCAGGAGACATGGCATGCACGGACTGATGCAGGACCGCCCCTTGATGATCTCGTCGCTCATCGAGCACGCGGCGCGCTTTCACCCCCACACGGAGATCGTCTCGCGCCTCGCCGAGGGCGGCACCCACCGCACCGACTGGGCCGGCATCCGCCGCGCCGCGTGCCAGGTGGCCAACGCCCTGGGCGCGCTGGGCGTGAAGCCCTCCGAACGCGTGGCCACCCTGGCCTGGAACGGCTGGCGCCACCTGGCGATGTACTTCGGCGTGTCGGGCACCGGCGCGGTGCTGCACACCGTGAACCCGCGACTGTTCCCCGAACAGATCGCCTACATCATGAATCACGCGGAAGACCAGGTGCTGTTCTTCGACACCACCTTCGCGCCCCTGGTCGAGAAGCTGGCGCCGCAGCTGCGCACCGTGAAGACCTACGTGTGCATGAGCTCGCGCGAGCACATGCCGAGCATCGATGTGCCCGACCTGCGCTGCTGGGACGAGCTGGTGGCCACCCAGGGCGAGGACTACGCCTGGCCCGAGTTCGACGAGCGCAATGCCTCCTCGCTCTGCTACACCTCGGGCACCACCGGCAACCCCAAGGGCGTGCTGTACTCGCACCGCTCCACCATGCTGCACACGCTGATGGAGCTGGCGCCCGACACCTTCGGCGTGAGCTCGCGCGAGACGGTGATGCTCATCGTGCCCATGTTCCATGCCAACGGCTGGGGCACGCCCTACGCGGCGGCCATGGTGGGCGCCAAGCTGGTGTTTCCGGGCCCGCACCTGGACGGCAAGAGCGTGTACGAGCTCATGCGGGACGAGAGGGTGACCTTCTCGCAGGGCGTGCCCACCGTGTGGATGATGCTGTTCCAGCACCTGGACGCCAACCCGCAGCTCGATGCGCGCGCGCTGGGCGTCAAGCGCATCGGCATCGGCGGCGCGGCGGTGTCGCGCGGCATGCTCGAGCGCTTCGAGAAGCAGTTCGGCGCCGAGGTCACGCAAGGCTGGGGCATGACCGAGACCAGCCCCATCGGCGTGATCAGCAAGCTCTTGCCCAGGCACGATGCCCTGCCCGAGGAAGAACTGGTGAAGGTCAAGCTCAAGCAAGGGCGCGGCGTGTGGGGCGTGGACCTGAAGATCGTGGACGACGAAGGCCGCAAGCAGCCGTGGGACGGCGAGGCCTTCGGCCATCTGCGCGTGCGCGGCCCGTGGATCGCCAGCGGCTACTTCCGCGGGGAAGGCGGCTCGCCCATCGACGAGGAGGGCTACTTCACTACCGGCGACGTGGCCACCATCGACCCCGACGGCTTCCTGCAGCTGGTGGACCGCGCCAAGGACGTGATCAAGTCGGGCGGCGAGTGGATCTCGTCCATCGACGTGGAGAACGCGGCCGCCTCGCATCCGGCGGTGGCCGAGGCCGCGGTGATCGGCATTGCCCACCCCAAGTGGCAGGAGCGGCCGCTGCTCATCGTGGTCAGGCGCGCGGGCGCCGAGGTGTCGGCCGGCGAGCTGCGCGCCTATCTGTCCGAGCGCCTGGCCAAGTGGTGGCTGCCGGATGACGTGGTCTTCGTCGACAGCCTGCCGCACACGGCCACCGGCAAGCTGCTCAAGACCAGGTTGCGCGAGCAGTACAAGGGCTACGTGGCCGCGAAGGCAGAGTGACCATGGCCGGGGCGCTGACTGCGGCCGAGGCCGCCTTCCAAGCCGAAGTGCGCGAGTTCCTGGACAAGGAACTGACGCCCGACCTGCGCACCGCCGGCCGGCGCTGCAGCGGCATCTTCACCGACTACGGCGATGGCATCCGCTGGCACCGCATCCTGGCCCGGCGCGGCTGGAGCGTGCCGAAATGGCCGGTGGAACACGGCGGCACCGGCTGGACGCCGATGCAGCACTACATCTTCGCCAGCGAACTGGCCGCGGCCGACGCGCCGCCGCTGGCGCCCATGGGCACCGGCATGGTGGCGCCGGTGATCATCGCCTTCGGCACCGAGGCGCAAAAGCGCGCCTGGCTGCCCGGCATCCGCTCGGGCGAGGACTACTGGTGCCAGGGCTATTCGGAGCCGGGCTCGGGCTCGGACCTGGCCTCGCTGCAATGCAAGGCGGTGAGGGACGGCGACGACTACGTCATCAACGGCACCAAGATCTGGACCACCCACGCGCAGTACGCCAACCGCATGTTCTGCCTGGTACGCACCGCGTCCCACGGCAAGGCGCAGCAGGGCATCAGCTTCCTTTGCTTCGACTTTCCGCGGCCAGGCATCACGGTGCGGCCGATCATCAGCATCTCGGGCGACCACGAGCTCAACCAGGTGTTCTTCGACGACGTGCGCGTGCCCGCCGATGGACTCATCGGCGAGGAGAACCAGGGCTGGACGGTGGCCAAGTACCTGCTGGCGCACGAGCGCGGCGGCGCCTGGGCGCCGCACCTGCGCGCACGGCTGCGCAGGCTGCGGCGGGCCGCGCACAAGGTCTTTGCGGCCGCGGGCGAGGGCGCCCAGGACGAGGCGCGCGAGACGGCGCTGCGGCTCGCCGAGATCGAATGCGCCATCGATGCGCTCGGGGCCACCGAGCAGCAGTCGCTGCGCGCGCAGGCGCGCGGCGAGCCGCCGGGCATCCGCCCGTCCATGGGCAAGCTGCTGGCCACCGAGCTGCGCCAGCGCATCACCGAGCTGGACGTCGAGCTGGCCGGCCACTACGCCGCCGTGGCGCTGCCGCTGGACGACGCCCTGCAGCAGGGTCCGCTGCCCGTGCCCGAGGAAGGCGTCTTCGCCATGTCCGCCTACCTGAACGACCGGGCCGCCTCCATCTACGCCGGCACCAACGAAGTGCAGCGCAACATCATTGCGGCCCACCTGCTGGCGCGCTGAGCAGACGATGACTTCGACCACCACCGACACCGGCAGCGCCGACGTGCTCGCCATGCTGCGGGACAGCCTGGCGCGCTACCTGGACGACCACCACGGCTTCGAGCAGCGCGTGCACGCGCTGGCCCGAGCCGGGAATGCGCCCCCAGATTTCTGGCAGGGCCTGGCGCGCGACCTGGACCTGCTCGGCGCCGCGCTGCCGAGCGCGCAGGGCGGCCTGGGGCTGGGCCTTGCCGCGCACCTGGCGCTGATGCCGGTGCTGGGGGCCGCGCTGGCCGCCGAGCCGTATCTGTCCACCATGGTGCTGGGCGCAGGGCTGCTGCAGCGCCATGCGGGAGCGCATGCCGATGCACTGCTGCACCGCATCGCCGCCGGGCAGGCCGTGCTCGCGTTTGCGCATGACGAGCCGCACAGCCGGCACGACCGCACCGACGTGCGCACCCGCCTCACGCGCCAGCCGGATGGCAGCCTGCAGCTGGAAGGCTGCAAGGCCGTGGTGCAGGCCGCGCCCTGGGCCAGCCACCTGATCGTGTCGGCGCGCGGCGGCGCCGGCCTGTCGCTGGTGGTGCTGCGCGCCGATGCGGCGGGCGTGCGAATGCGCGCCTATCCCACGCGCGACGGCGGCCGGGCGGCAGACATTGCATTCGATGCGGTGCGCCTGCCCGCCGAGGCGCTGCTGGGCCCCGAAGGCGGCGCGCTGCCGCAGATCGAGCAGGCGCTGGACGAGGCCACGCTCGCGGTCTGCGCCGAGTCCATCGGCGTGATGCGCCGGCTCATGCACGACACGCTGGACTACGTGCGCCAGCGCAAGCAGTTCGGCGTGCCCATCGCGAGCTTCCAGGCGCTGCAGCATCGGCTGGCCGACATGCACATGGCGCTGGAGCAGGCCGAGGCGCTCACGCTCGGCGTGGGTGAGTCAATGACCGATGCAATGTCCAGCCAGGCGCGGGCGCGCGCAGTCTCCTCGGCCAAGGTTGCGGCGGCCAAGGCCTGCCGCGCCGTGGGGCAGGGCGCGGTGCAACTGCACGGCGGCATGGGCATGACCGAGGAGTTGGCGGTGGGGCACTACGTGCGGCGCGCCACGCTGATCGAATCGCAGTTCGGGCCCATGGCCTGGCATCTGCGCCGCGTGGCGCACATCGTGCAGGCCGACGAGCGCTGAGAGGACACACATGGCAGGACCGTTGAAAGGCCTACGGGTCGTCGAGATGGCCGGCATCGGCCCCGGCCCCTTCTGCGCCATGCTCCTGGCCGACATGGGCGCCGAGGTGCTGCGCGTGAGCCGGCCGGGCGCCAGGCGCGATGGCCGCGACATTCTCTCGCGCGGCCGCGCCCATTGGGAGGTGGACCTGCGCGCACCCGGATCGGCCGAGCGCGTGCTGGACGCCATCGCCCGGGCCGATGTGCTGATCGAGGGCTTCCGGCCCGGCGTGATGGAGCGCCTGGGCCTGGGCCCCGCCGAGTGCCATGCGCGCCACCCGCGCCTGGTGTACGGCCGCATGACCGGCTGGGGCCAGCACGGCCCCCTTGCGCATGCGGCGGGGCACGACATCAACTACATCGCCATCAGCGGTGCGCTGCACGCCATCGGCCGCGCGGGCGAGACGCCGGTGCCGCCGCTGAACTACGTGGGCGACTTCGGCGGCGGTGCCATGCTGCTGGCCTTCGGCCTGCTGGCCGCGCTGCACGAGGCGAAGTCATCCGGCCAGGGCCAGGTCGTGGATGCCGCCATGACCGACGGCGCCGCGCTGCTCTCGGCCATGATGTACGGCTTCAAGTCGGCCGGGCAATGGAGCAACCAGCGCGGCGAGAACATGCTCGACGGCGGCGCGCACTTCTACGACACCTACGCTTGCGCCGACGGCAAGTACGTGGCCGTGGGCGCCATCGAGCCGCAGTTCTACGCCCAGCTGCGCGAGCGCTGCGGCCTGGCCGAGGATGCGGCCTTCGACGCGCAGATGGACTCGGCCCGCTGGCCACTGCTCAAGCTGCGCCTGGCCGATGTGTTCCGCACCCGCACGCAGGCCGAGTGGTGCGCGCTGCTCGAAGGCAGCGACGCCTGCTTTGCGCCAGTGCTCGATTGGGACGAGGCGCCGCGGCATCCGCACAACGTGGCGCGCGGCACCTTTGCCGACGTGGGCGGCGTGGTACAGCCCGCGCCCGCACCGCGCTTCAGCCGCTCGGCGCCCGACATGCCGCCCGCGGCCGTGCCCGGCGGCAGTGCGGCGCTGCTGCAGCGCTGGGGCGTTGCAGCGCCCGGGCAAGCGGACTGAATTCACGACAAAGGAGACAAGCGCATGTTTCTCACCCAGCCTCTGCACAAGGGCCGCCGCGAAAAGGCCCGCGAAACCGCCGTGGTCTGCGGCAGCACGCGACTGGACTTCGGCACCCTGGCCGACCGCGTCGCCCGCCTGGCCGGTGCGCTGCGGCACCTGGGCATGGCGCGC
>JAFECZ010000025.1 GCA_018241905.1 Pseudomonadota bacterium | reverse complement strand
CACCGGCACGTCGGTGCCGGCCAGGCCGCTCATTACCTTGTACTCGCGCTCGATGGCATGCGCCGAGGGCAGCAGCTTGGCCACCGGGCCCGGCTTGGCTCGCATCACGTAGCTTTGCGTGGGCGTGACCAGCTTGTAGGTGGGGTTGGACTGGCCGCCCTTGAACATCTCCACCGTGAGCGGGCCCTGGAAGCCCGGCAGGTTCTTGCCAAGCCAGGCGGCGAGCGCGTCGGTGTCGAAGGCGTGCTGGCCAGAGACGGCGCGCGTGCCGATGAAATTGCTGAAGTCCTGCTGTGTCATGTCTGGCTTCTTACTGCTCTGCTGCCTCGGAAATGCGCATCAGCGCCGAACGGTCGAGCACCACCAGCCCGCCCGGTTCGATGCGGATGGCTTCCTCGCGCTCCATGGCCTTGAGCTCCTGGTTCACCCGCTGGCGCGATGCGCCCAGCAGCTGCGCCAGCTCTTCCTGCGCAAGGTGCAGGCCGATGCGCATCTGGCTGCCGTCCGCCAGGTTGGGAACACCGTAGCTGCGCACCAGGTGGATGAGCTGCTTGGCCAGGCGTGCGCGCAAGGGCAGGGTGTTGAGGTCTTCCACCAGGCCGAACAGCTGGCGGATGCGCCGTGCCTGCAGCCGCATCAGCGCTTCGTAGAGCTCGATGTGCGAGGCGAGGATCTTGTTGAAGTCGGCGCGGGCCACGCAAAGAATGGTGGAGTCGCCGTGCGCGTACGCGTCGTGCGTGCGCCGGTCCCCGTCGAACATCGCCACGTCGCCGAACCAGATGCCCGGCTCCACGTAGGTGAAGGTGATCTGCTTGCCCGACACCGCCGTCGAGCTCACCCGCACGGCGCCCTTGGCACAGGCGATCCACGATTCCGGCGGATCGCCGCGTGCGGCGATCAGCTCGCCGTCCTTGTAGCGTTTGACGAATGCGCATCGAAGAATGTCGTGCCGTAGGGAAGGCGAAAGAGAACTGAACCAGCGACCACTGTTGATCGCTTCACGTTCTTCGATGGTAAGAATGGGGTCGTCCATGGTCTGTCCTGTCGGCGACTGAAATGTGCGTGCTTGTCACGAGGGCGACCTCGCGGCGGAATCAGGAATAGCGCGGCTTCTCCTTGGCCAGGAAGGCCGCGATGCCGATGCCCGCGTTGGCATGATGAAGATTGCGCACGAAGTGGTCGCGTTCGGCATCGAGCTGTGCCGAAAGACTGGCGCTGCGGCCCTCGTTCAGCAGCTCCTTGGCACTGGCCAGCGCGTTGGGCGCACGGCCGTTGAGCTGGGCCGCGAGAGCCAGCGCGTCATCGACGGCCTGGCCGCTCTCTGCCAGGCGGTTGACCACGCCCAGCGCGTGCAGCCGCTCGGCGCCGATGCGCTCGCCCAGCATCATCCATTCGCTGACAACCTGGCGCGGAAGAAACTGCGACAGGTGCCAGCTCATTCCGCCGTCCGGCGACAGCGCGATGTTGCTGTACGAGGCGGCGAAGATGGCGTCGCGCGCGGCCACGATGAAGTCGCACGCCAGCGCGAGCGAGAAGCCGGCGCCGGCGGCCGCACCCTCGACCGCCGCGATGATCGGCTTGGGAAAGGCGCGCATCGCCTCGATCCAGTTGTGCAGGCTCTCGATGCTCTGCGCCTGGTATTCGGGCTCGCGCTCGCGGTTGGCTTGCAGGCGCTGCAGCGAGCCGCCCGCGCAGAACCACGGGCCTTCACCCGCCAGTACCACGCTGCGTACCTCGGCGCTGGTGCCTGCGCGGTTGAGCGTCTCGATGCCGGCGGCATAGATCTCCGGGCCCAGCGCGTTGCGCTGCGAAGGGTTGGAGATCATCAGCACCATGGTGCCGTCTTGCGTGCTGCTCTTGAGTTGTGCGGTCATGTGGTTCGCCTCGGGTCTTGTTTCAGTCTTCCTGGTGGGTCAGGCTCAGGCCCAGCGCGCCGCGGCGGCGCAGCCATGGGCTGGGGCGATAGCGCGGATCGCCATACACCGTCTGCATATTGAACAGCACCTCCAGCATGTTGGTCGGGCCGTACAGGTCGCCCATGGCGAGCGGGCCTTGCGGATAGCCCAGGCCCAGGCGCACCGCGGTTTCCAGGTCGGCCGGCGAGCAGACCTGCTGCTGGCACATGTCGGAGGCGATGTTGACGATGGTGGCCACCACGCGCTGCGTGACGAAGCCGCCCGAGTCGCGGATCACGCTCACGGCCTTGCCGTCGCGCGCGAACAGGGCGTGGGCGGCCTCGCGCATGTCGCGGCGGGTGGCGGGCGTGCCGGCCAGCACGCGGCGCTTGGTGGCTGCGTCGTCCACCAGCATGTCGATGCCCACGGTGCGCGTGGCATCGAGCCGGTCGACGGCCGCCACGGTGGTCACATCGAAGCCAAGAGGCGCCACCAGGATGAGCGCATTGGAGGAGGGCGAGGCGCCGGTCTCGATCTGCGCGCCCAGGTTGTGCACCAGTCGCAGCAGTTCGGGCCGGCGCGCGGCGCGGGGCGACACCCAGACCGGCGGCAGCTTCTCGAGAATGGGCGCCGCTGGCTCGGCCGGCACCTGCTGCGCACCGTCGACATAGCGGTAGAAGCCTTCGCCCGTCTTGCGGCCCAAGGCGCCCGCGGCCAGGCGCTGGGCGGTGATCACGCTCGGGCGGAAGCGCGGTTCTTCGTAGTACTGGTGGTAGATCGACTCCATCACCGGGTGCGACACGTCCAGCGCCGTCAGGTCGTACAGCTCGAAGGGACCGAGGCGAAAGCCCGCCTGGTCACGCAGGATGCGGTCGATGGTGGCGAAGTCCGCCACGCCTTCCGAGGCAATGCGCAGGGCCTCGGTGCCGTAGCCTCGGCCGGCGTGGTTGACGATGAAGCCGGGCGTGTCCTGGGTGCGCACGGCGCTGTGGCCCATCTCCTTGGCGTAGGCCGCCAGGCGGTCGCACAAGGCGGGGTCGGTCTTGAAACCTGAAACAACCTCGACCACCTTCATCAGCGGCACCGGATTGAAGAAGTGGTAGCCGGCGAATCGCTCGGGCCGCGCCAGGCCGGCTGCAATGGCCGTGACCGACAGCGAAGAGGTGTTGGTGGCCAGGACCGCGCCGTCGGCCACCACCGACTCCAGTTCGCGGAACAGGGCGCGCTTGATCTCCAGGTTCTCGATCACCGCCTCGACCACCAGGTCGCAATCGGCCAGCCCCTGGATCGAGTCCACGGCATGCAGCCGCGTGACCAGGGCCGCCTGGGTGGCGGCATCCAACTTGCCTTTTTCCTGGAGTTTGGTCCACTGTGCGGTAATGGTCTCCAGGCCGCGCTGGGCGGCATCGGGCTGGTTGTCCAGGAGCAGAACCTCGCTGCCGGCCTGCGCGGCGATCTGGGCAATTCCACGGCCCATCGCGCCCGCACCAACAACACCAATCTTGGAAAACGTCACAGTCATTTTTGGAATGTCTCGATGTAAGTGATAAGTAGCCGCCTGACGTGTCAGAATGTGTTTACCTTTTATTACTGTCCACTCCCATTGCAAGCCCTCCGACTCACCACAGGTCTCCTCCTGGTCGGCGCTGCCTTCCAGACTTCGGCGCTGACCATCGGGCGGCCGGTTGGCAGTGCCTGGATAGGCAAGCCGCTGGACCTTGTGATTCCGCTCGAGCTGGATCGCAGCGAGTCTGGAGACAGCCAGTGCATTGAGGCGGATGTTCTGCAAGGCGATACGCGCCTGGACGACAGGCGCGTCACCATCTCGCTCGAGCCGGGTCCGAATCCCGATGCGCCCAGGGTGCGCCTGCGTACCACGCGAGCCGTCGAAGAGCCAGTTGTCACGGTGAAACTCACTGCCGGTTGCGTGGCGAAGTCTACGCGCCAGTACGTGCTGCTGGCCGATTTGCCGGAGGCACCGCCCGTCATGGCGTCACCCTCGCGACTCGCGCCGCCCGCGGTGGCCGCCGGAGAACGCGAGGGTTCATCGGCCGCTTCGCTGCCGCGGACTTCGCGTGCTGCGCGCTCGGCCCAGGGCTCGTCTGGCGCACAGGCGCAAGCCGGCGGTACGGGCGGCGACGTTGCCCAGGCGCCGCCGCAGCCACGCCGGCGGGTGGCCGCTGTCACGGCGCCCGCTCCCGCAGCGGAGCCGGTGCGCAAGCCGCGCCCGCCCGCAGCGAAGCCGGCTCCGTCCGCGCCAGCGCCGGCCACCGAGCCGAAGTCGCGCCTGCAGATCGATGCGCTGGCCCCCGAGCCCGCAACGCAGGCGCCGCGTCCGGCACTTGCCCCCAGCAATGGCGCTGCCAATGCTGCGCCCGCTTCCGCTCAACCTGCGGTAGCGCCGACTGCCACGGCCACGCCTGCTGGCGCCGCCCCGGCAGCCGAATCCGGTGCAGCGTCCCCGGTGGCGGGCGCCGAGGCTTCGGGTTCGACTGCCGCTGCCGCCGCATTGGCAGCAGCGGCGGAGCAAGGCCGTCGCGATGCGGATCGGCTCAAGGAAATGGAAGCAGCCCTCGCCACGTTGCGCGAACAGTCCGCTCAGAACCAGCGACACCTGCTCGAGTTGCGCGGCAGCCTGGCCCAGGCCGAAGCCGACCGCTATCGCAATCCGGTGATCTACGTGCTGCTGGGGTTGCTTGCCTTGGCACTGGTAGCCCTGCTTGCGCTCTGGCGCCAGGCGCGCAGCGCCCGCCAGGCAGCCTGGTGGGGCGGAGCGGCCGAGGAAGATGCCGCGTCTGCGGCAGCGGTGGCGGCCAAGCAGCCATTGCCGCGGCATGGCGAACTGGCAGACGACGAGGACGACGAGGACGGCGTCGACACCGAATCGAACCCGACTGCGACCGCCGACGTTTCAGGGCTGCGCTCGGCGGCGCAGGGACTTCGTGTCACGGCGTTGCCGGCCGGTGTCGGTGCCTCTGCGTTCCAGGGTGTGCCGGCGCGGGCCGTCAGTGCAGAGCAACTGTTCGATGTTCAGCAGCAGTCCGAATTCTTCCTGTCCCTGGGGCAGCACGATCAGGCGATCGGGGTGCTTCGCGAGCACATTTCCGTCAGCCCTGGCACCAGCGCCATGGCCTACCTGGACCTGCTCAGCCTCTTGAAGGAACTCGACCGCCGTGCCGACTATGCGGCCGTGGTGCGGGAGTTTGGCCATGCATTCAACGTGGCCGTGCCGGATTTCGATCAGTTCACCGGAGGAGACCGGGGCCTGGAACACTACCCCGAGGTGCTGCTGCACATCGTGGAGAAGTGGCCGTCGCAAGGCACGGCCGATCTGATCGAGGCATTCGTATTCCGCAAGCCAAGCTCGCCCGAAGACGTGTTCGACCTGCCGGCCTACCAGGACCTGCTGATGCTTTACGCGGTGGCGCGCGACCTGAGCGAATACACCGGCCCCTGGGACGCACCGAGCGAGCTCCCGCAGGCGCCTCCGGTCATGCCCCCGGTGGCCGTGCCTCCGGGCCAGTCGGAGCGCGCTTACCAGCAAACGGCCCCGATGCCCTACTTGCCGAGCGAGGCGGTCGACGAAGGCGACGCCGCACCTGCCAGGCAGGAGTTCGCCGTACCTTCACTTGAAATGGATCTGTCGGACCTGGACCGCACGGCCTTCGAGACCTTGCGCGCGCCGATCGAGCCGGCGCAGCCTGCGTCGAAGCCGTCGGCGGTGCCTTCGGTCGACCCGCACCTGATCGACTTCGATCCTTTCGACTCGGACCCCGGCCAGGGCGAGCTTCGACCCCGCCACCTGGGAGTCAAGCGCTAGCCGAGGGCTGCCAGTCAGCGGCGCACTTGCAATGCGCCGGGATTGACGATGTTGGTGGGGTTGCCCTTGATGAAGCTCACCACGTTGTCGAAGGCCTGGCCAAAGTAGAGCTCGTAGCTTTCCTGCTCCACATAGCCGATGTGCGGCGTGCAGATGCAGTTTTCCAGGCGCAGCAGGGCGTGGCCTTGCAGCGGCGGTTCGCTCTCGAAGACGTCGATGGCCGCCATGCCCGGGCGGCCGCGGTTGAGCGCCGCCAGCAGGGCATCCTGCTCGACCAGTTCGGCGCGCGAGGTGTTGACGAACAAGGCCGTGGGCTTCATGCGGGCCAGGTCCTCCAGCCGGACGATGCTGCGGGTTTCCTCGGTCAGGCGCAGATGGACCGACAGCACGTCGGCCGAGGTAAACAACGCTTCGCGGCTGCTCGCCACCTGAAAACCATCGGACCGCGCCTTGGCGCAACTGGTCTCGCTGCCCCAGATCAGAACCTGCATCCCGAAGGCCTGCCCGTAGCGGGCCACCAACTGCCCGATGCGGCCGTAGCCCCAGATGCCCAGCGTCTTGCCCTTGAGCACCGAGCCGAGCCCGAAGTTGGGCGGCATCGAGGCGGACTTGAGTCCCGATTGCTGCCACGCGCCATGCTTGAGGTTGCTGATGTACTGGGGCAGGCGCCGCATGGCCGCCATGATGAGTGCCCAGGTGAGTTCTGCCGGGGCCTGCGGCGAGCCCGAGCCTTCTGCAACGGCCACGCCCAGTTCGCTGCAGGCGTTGATGTCGATGTGCGAGCCGGCGCGGCCGGTTTGGGAAATGAGCTTGAGCTTGGGCAGCTTCTCGATCAATTGCCGCGAAATCTGGGTGCGTTCGCGAATCAGGACGATCACGTCGGCGTCTTTCAGCCGAACCGAAAGCTGCCCGATGCCCTTGACCGTATTCGTGTAGACCTTGGCCGCGTAGGCATCGAGCTTGGACGCGCAGCGCAGCTTGCGCACCGCATCCTGGTAATCGTCGAGGATCACAATATTCATGGCACGTTATTGTGCCCTGCGCCTCGGTAACTACATGTTGTGTTCAGGCGGCAGCAAGCACCGCCACTGTGCTGAAAACCCTCAGTGCATGTGGCCCGACGAGGGTTGATGCGCCTCGAGCGCGGCCAGGCGATCCAGCTCGGCGCACACATCGGCCATGCGGCCCGAGATGACTACGCGGCTGCTGTTGCGCGAAGACCTGGCGTCGACCACGCGAATCACGCGCAGCGGCTTGGCGGCGGAGGACTCCCCCTGCGACGCCTCGGCACCGGCCCGCGCAGCGCAAGCGGGGTGAATGGCGACATAGCGCAGGTCGGACGAGCGGGTCCGGCGGCGCGGCGCCATCCAGCGATGGGCGAGGGCCTGAAGCGGGGAGAAAAGTTCGGCAAAAGTCAGAACAGCGATTCCCATGTGAACTCCACAGTGGTTGGGGTTGAACACAGGCAGGATTGCTTTCTTGGCAAGGGACTCGCGTCAGGGTGATGGCTTTGCGCCATACGCCCGCCACCTGGCGCGGCCCGAGAAATTCACACCCCGTTGGCTACATGAGCATGGTGTTACGGATGAGGCCGACGGCCAGGCCTTCGATTTCGAAGGGCTCGCCCGGCTGGACGATGATGGTGGGGTAGTCGGGGTTCTCGGCATGCAGCTCGATCACCTGCTTGTTGCGCTTGAGGCGCTTGACGGTGACTTCTTCGCCCAGGCGGGCCACCACGATCTGGCCGTTGCGCGCTTCCTTGGTGGCCTGCACGGCCAGCAGGTCGCCGTCCATGATGCCGGCATCGCGCATGGACATGCCGCGTACCTTGAGCAGATAGTCGGGCTGGCGCTGGAACAGCGTGCTTTCGACGTAGAAAGTCTGGTCCACGTGCTCTTGCGCCAGGATGGGCGAGCCGGCAGCCACGCGGCCCACCAGCGGCAGGGCCAGCTGCGCCAGGCCGGGCAGCGGCAACGAGTACTGGCTGCCGCGCGACTCGTTGATGGAGCGCAGGGCGTCGCCCTTCAAGCGGATGCCGCGCGAAGTGCCGCTGACCAGCTCGATGACGCCCTTGCGCGCCAGGGCCTGGAGATGCTCTTCCGCTGCGTTGGCCGACTTGAAGCCGAGCTCGGCCGCAATTTCTGCACGCGTGGGCGGTGCCCCGGTGCGCGCAATGGCGGACTGGATCAGATCCAGGATCTGCTGCTGGCGGGCGGTAAGCTTGACGGGAAAAGGCAGGTTGAGCATGCGCTGAACTCCTGTGAGGGCACCTTGGTTACTGGTCGCATATCCAGTAACTGTATTTTTAACCAGTTTTTCGGGATTGGCAAGCATGAGCGATCAGAAGGCTTCCACTCAGAGGCGCGTGCTGGTGCTGGGCACCGGCGGCACCATTGCCGGCCGCGCGGCCAGCAGCGGCGACAACATCGGATACGTGGCCGGGCAGGTGGGCGTGGCGGAACTGCTCGCCGGCATCGAGGCGCCCCCTGGCGTGGCGCTCGAGGCCGAGCAGGTCGCGCAGGTCGACAGCAAGGACATGGAGTTTTCCATCTGGTGCGCCCTGGCGCGCCGCTGCATGCAGGTGCTGGCCGATCCGGCCGTTTCGGGCATCGTCATCACGCATGGCACCGACACCCTGGAGGAAACCGCCTTTTTCCTTCATAGCGTGCTGCAGGCTTTCAAGCCCGTTGTCCTGACCTGCGCCATGCGGCCGGCCACTGCGCTGTCTCCCGACGGACCGCAGAATGTCCGGGACGCGATCTCGGTGGCGGCGACGCCCGATGCGCGCGGGGTGACTGTGGCCTGTGCCGGTGTCGTGCACGCCGGGCGCGACGTCCAGAAGGTCCACACCTATCGGACCGACGCCTTTTCCTCCGGGGACGCGGGGCCTGTGGGCTTTGTGGAGGAGGGTGAGGTCCGGCTGGCCAGGCCCTGGCCGGAAGGACCGCAGGGCGCGCACCATGTGCGCCAGTGGCTGAGTGATCTCGATCCGCCGCGCGTGGAGATTGTGCTGAGCCACGCCGGCGCGCGCGGCGCGCTCATCGACGCGCTCATTGCCGAGCGCATGCAAGGCGCGCCGGGCGCGGTACATGGGCTGGTCCTGGCCGCCACCGGAAACGGCACGCTGCATCATGAGATCGAGCAGGCCGCCGGGCGCGCGCAGGCAGCAGGAATCCGGGTCGTGCGCGCCACGCGCTGCGCGCAAGGCCGCATCCTGGCCAAGCCCGGCGATTCGATTGCAGACGCCGGGGCCCTCAGTCCGGTGAAGGCGCGCATCGCCCTGCAGCTCGAACTGCTGGGCAGCGCCGGAGCCTAGCTGCGCCATGTTTGCCGGGCTGCAGTCCAACGCCTGGGCGTACCCCGCGCTGGAAGCACTGCATGTGATGGGCATTGCGCTGCTGCTGGGCAATCTCGTTGCGCTCGAAATGCGCGTTTTCGGCCGCGCAGCTGCCATTCCGATGCAACCCTTTGCCCGCCTGTCGCTGACGATTGCCATCACAGGCTTCGCGGTGGCGGCGTGCACCGGGCTGCTGATGTTCGCCAGCCACCCGGGCGAGTTGTTGGCCAACCGCTTCTTTGTCGTCAAGATGGGACTGCTGGCGGCTGCCGGCGCCAACGCGCTGCTCTTCCACCTTCGCGGTTCGCTGCAGCGCCTGGACAGCCTTGCCAGGGTGCAGATGTTGCTGTCCACTGGCATCTGGCTCGCGGTCGTCTTCTGCGGCCGCTGGATCGCCTACTGACCTCGAGGAGCCGAGCCGATGATGAAGCGTCGCCAACTGGTCATTGCGGCAGCCGGCATGCCGCTGCTCTGGCGCCCGGCGTGGGCGCATCACGGCTGGAGTGGGTTCGACCAGGACCGGCCGATCTACCTGGAAGGCAAGGTGATCCATTCACGCTGGCAGAACCCGCATGTCGAACTGGACATCGAGGTGCCCGCAGGCCTGAAGGTGCCGGCAGATCTGCGTCAGCGCCCGTTGCCTGCGCAGAGCGCGCCGGTCGACGGGCCCGGCCTGCTGGCCAGGGCGACCGTGCCGCGGCGTACCGACTCCAGGTGGGAGCTGGAACTGGCGCCGCTCACGCGCATGCAGTCGTGGAAAGTGCCGGAGATCAAGGCCGGCGACATGGTGTCCGCCGTGGGCTTCACCGCCAGGGACGAGGCAGGCGATGCGGTCATGCGCGTCGAATACCTGTTCCTGGGCAAGAACACCTACGGGCTGCGTTCCAGCCCGGCCTGAGCAATCGAACTCAGCTCGACAGCGCGGAAAGGGCGCGCTGCGTGATCTCTTCGACCGAGCCGGTGCCGCTGATCGCGCGGTACTTGGGCGCCGCGGCCGGTTCGGCCTTGGCCCAGTTGGAGTAGTAGTCCACCAGCGGACGCGTCTGCTGGCTGTACACGTCCAGGCGCTTGCGCACGGTTTCTTCCTTGTCGTCCTCGCGCTGGATCAGTTCTTCGCCGGTGAGGTCGTCCTTGCCGGCCACCTTGGGCGGGTTGAACTTGACGTGGTAGGTGCGCCCGGAAGCCGGGTGCGAACGGCGGCCGCTCATGCGCTCGATGATGTCGGAGAAGGGGACGTCGATCTCGAGCACGTAGTCGATCTTGACGCCGGCCGTCTTCATGGCTTCGGCCTGCGGAATGGTGCGGGGGAAGCCATCGAACAGGAAGCCGGATGCGCAGTCGGCCTGGGCAATGCGCTCCTTCACGAGATTGATGATCAGGTCGTCGCTGACCAGTGCGCCGGAGTCCATGACGGCCTTGGCCTGAAGGCCCAGCGGAGTGCCGGCCTTGACGGCGGCGCGCAGCATGTCGCCCGTGGAGATCTGAGGAATTCCGTACTTCTGGCAGATGAAGGTCGCTTGCGTGCCTTTGCCTGCCCCGGGGGCGCCCAACAAAATCAGTCTCATGGTGTCCTCGGAGGGATTTCTAGTGATTCTTTGTCGCGTCACGCAGGCCGGGGCTGGCGCTGCCGTGTGACGGAATTGCGTCGAGGATAGCATGCGCCCCAGTGGCAGCCGCCCTGGCGGCGCCCTGGGTGTTGTCAGTTCGCCAGCAGTTTGCGCACCCGATCGAGGTCTTCCGGCGTGTCCACGCCCGGGCCGGGTGCGTGGTCGCTGACATGGGCCACGATTCGGTGCCCGTGCCAGAGCGCACGCAGCTGCTCCAGCGCTTCGCCGGTTTCGATCGGCGCCGGCGGCAACCTGGGAAAGCGCTTCACGAAACCCGCACGATAGCCATAGATCCCGATGTGCCGCCAGGGCGCCGGCGAGGGCAGGGCCTTGAAGCCGCCGTCCACGTAGCCATCGCGCCACCATGGGATGGGCGCGCGGCTGAAATACAGCGCGGTGCCGCGGGCATCCAGCACGGCTTTCACCACGTTGGGATTGAGGAACTCGGGAAGGTTGTCGATGGCGTGCACGGCGGTGCTCATGTCCGCGTCTGCACGGTCGGCCAGGGCCTGCGCCACGGCGTCGATGAGCGAGGCTTCGATCAGCGGCTCGTCCCCTTGCACGTTGACGACGATGATGTCGTCGGCCAGGCCCAGCTTTTCGCAGGCCTCGGCCAGGCGGTCGCTGCCGCTGGGGTGGTCTTGCCGGGTCAGCAGGGCATCGACGCCGTGCGCTGCGCATGCCGAGGCGATGCGCTCGTGGTCAGCGGCCACCACCACGCGCGTCGCGCCGGATTGGCTGGCCCGCTGCGCCACGCGCACGACCATGGGCACGCCCGCAATGTCGGCCAGCGGCTTGTCGGGCAGGCGCGTGGATGCCAGCCGCGCCGGAATCAGCACCACGAAGCTCGGGGTCGGCATGGCGATCAGAGGCCCAGCTCTTCGTCGGTGAGTTCGCGCGCTTCGTTTTCCAGCAGCACCGGGATGCCGTCGCGCACCGGATATGCCAGGCGCGCGCTGCGCGACCAGAGTTCCTGCTTGGCGGCGTTCCAGGTGAGAGGGCCCTTGGTGACAGGGCACACGAGCAGTTCGAGAAGCTTGCTATCCATCGAGCGATGATAGCTTTGCATCCAGCGCCTTGAAGAAGGCGGCTTCGGGCTCGAAGACCAGCGGCACGGCCAGCGCGTCCGGCTGCACCTGCCAGAGCTTGGCGGCATCTTTCTCGGTGCACAGCACGGTTGTGCCGGCTGTCGGGGGCGCCCAGTCCTTGAAGTCGTGGTGGTCGGGCAGCGCCATGCACTCCTGGGGCACGATGCCCGCAGCCCGGAGCATGTCGAAGAAGCCCTGGGGCTTGGCAATGGCCGCCACGGCAAGAATGCGACCGCTCGCCAGGGAATCCAGCGGCACCTTGCGGCCCTCGCGGTCGACGGCCTCGTCGGCCAGCGCCCGGCGTGCGCGAAAGCCTGCGAAGGCCGGCTGGTCGCCGGTGTGCAGCACCAGGTCGCAAGTGCGCGGCCAGGGCTCCCGCAAGGGGCCTGCGGGCAGCAGCCAGCCGTTGCCGGTGCCCCGGTCGTCGAACACGCAGATTTCCACATCGCGCGCCAGGGCCAGGTGCTGCAGTCCATCGTCGCTCACGATCAGGCGTGTTTGCGGATGCGCCGCAAGCAGAGCACGGGCTGCCTCGATGCGCTTGCGCGCGACGAAGGTGGGTGCGCCGGTGACCTTGCGGATGAGCAGGGGCTCGTCACCGGTGTCCTGCGGCGCGCTGGCGGGCAGCACCTCGCGGCAATCTTCGGTGGCGCGCCCGTAGCCTCGCGAGATCACGCCCACCATGAGGCCGCGCGCCTGCAAGTGCCTCACGACCGCAATGACCGAAGGCGTCTTGCCCGCACCGCCGGCGACGACGTTGCCGACGATGACCACCGGCACCGCGGCCCGGTCGCTGCGCAGAACGCCGGCCCGGTAAAGAGCGCGCCGAGCAGCGGCCAACGCGCCGAACAGCAGCGAAAGCGGCCACAGCAGCCGCGCGGTGGCGCCGCGTTCCAGCCAGGCGCGCTGCAGGTCCAAAAGACTACTGCCTGGCCTGGGCGGCCGACTGGGTGGCGAAGGTGATCTGCATCAGGCCCGCGCGCCGCGCGCCTTCCATCACCGTGATGACCGACTGGTGCGCAGCGCTCGCGTCGGCGCTGATGATCACCACGTGGTCCTTGCCGTCGTTGGCAGCGGCGCCCAGGGCGGCGGCAACGGCTTCCACGCCGCGCTCGGGCAGGGCGGTCTTGTTGATCATGTAGCGGCCGTCGGCCGACACCGAGACGATGATCTCCTTCGGATAGTCGCGCTGCGCCTCCGTGTCGGCGACCGGCAGGCGCAGCTGCATCTCGGTGAACTTGCTGTAGGTGGTCGACAGCATGAGGAAGATCAGGATCACCAGCAGCACGTCGATGAAGGGGATCAGGTTGATCTCCGGCTCATCGCGCGAACCGTGGCGAAAATCCATCGAGGTCTTGCGCTTCACGGCCGCTCAGCCTCGCAGCATTTCCAGGTGGCGGGCAAAGCGCTCGCTCGCCAGTTCCAGGTTCAGCAGGTATTCGTCCACGCGGCTGCGGAAATAGCGCCAGAAGATCAGGGTGGGAATGGCCACGATCAGGCCGAACGCGGTGTTGTACAGCGCAATCGAGATACCGTGCGCCAGTTGCGCCGGGTTGCCCGAACCTACCGCACCGCCCGCAGGCGACTGGGAGCCGAAGATTTCGATCATGCCGATCACGGTGCCCAGCAGGCCCAGCAGCGGCGCCGCAGAGGCGATGGTGGCCAGGGCAGCCAGGTAGCGCTCCAGCTTGTGCGCCACGGTGCGGCCGGTGGCTTCCATGGCGGCGCGGATGTCGTCGTCGGTGGAGCGCGGGTTCGCGTTCAGGGCCCGGAAGCCCGCAGCCAGAACCTCGCCAAGCGACGAGTTGCGCTCGAGCTTGGCCACTGCGTCGGGTGCCGGTACCGAATTTCGCGATACGTTGATTGCTTCGTCGAGCAGCCTGGGCGGCATCACCCGGCTGGTCTTGAGGGAGGTAAAGCGCTCGATGACAAGCGCCAGCGCCAGAACGGAACACAAGAGCAGGGGCCAGATGGGCCAACCTGCAGCAACTATGATCGAAAACAAAGAGCCTCCGGCGCTGTAAAAGAATGCAAATGCGCGGCGATTATCCACCGCGGAATTGGGCATGACGCAAGCCTCTTCAGCCGCTTGTGCAGCGCACAGAATCTGTTGATAACTTTGTGATTAACTGGCCAGGGAGCCCTGCCGGGCCCGCATGTGCTGGGCTTCCGATTGGATCGAGCGAATTTTGAGCAGTCATTTTTCCAATGGAATCAAAGGCTTGCACCAGAACTTGGCCTGTACGTGCCACCCCGGTGCCGATAGAGCCAGTGGGGCGAACCCTTGTGGAAGAGTGCTTCCGCCCGAGAGCGGGATTTGGTATGGCAAATAACGTTTACGCAGGCGCCGCCTCTCGCGTGTGGGATGTCGGGGCCTTGTGCCATGCGGTGGCCGACGCCATCGATGCGCGCTTCAATCCCGTGGCCGTGCGCGGCGAGATATCGGGCTTCTCCCGCGCGGCAAGCGGGCATTGCTACTTCGCGCTGAAGGACGACACCGGGCAGCTGCGCTGCGCCATGTTCCGGCGCGCGGCCAGTCTTCTGGACTTCAATCCGCGCGATGGCGATCAGGTGGAAGTGCGTGGCCGACTGGCGGTGTACGAGCCGCGTGGCGATCTTCAATTGGTGGTGGAGAGCCTGCAGCGCGCGGGGCAGGGCGCGCTGTTCGAGCAATTCATGCAGCGAAAGGCGCGCCTCGAAGCGCAGGGCCTGTTCGAGCCGGCGCGCAAGCGGCCGCTTCCCACGATGCCGCGCGCCATTGGCGTGGTGACCTCGCTCGGCGCCGCAGCCCTGCACGATGTGGCGAGCGCGCTACGGCGGCGCGTGCCGCACATTCCCGTGGTCATTGCGCCTGCTGCCGTGCAGGGTGCCAATGCACCGGCGGAACTGGTCCGGGCCCTGCGCAGCCTGTATGCGCTGCAGCCTGCGGTCGACGTTGTCCTGCTGGTGCGCGGCGGCGGCTCGATGGAGGACCTCTGGGCCTTCAACGACGAGTTGCTGGCGCGCGTCATCGTCGAGAGCCCGGTGCCGGTGATCAGCGGCGTGGGGCACGAGACCGATTTCACCATTGCCGATTTCTGCGCCGACCTGCGTGCGCCCACGCCGACGGCGGCGGCCGAATTGGTGTCTGCGCCTCGCGACACCTGGCTGGGTGCGCTGGCCCTGATGGAAGAGCGCCTGGATGACGCACTGACCGCCCGCCTGGACAGCCTGGGCCAGCGGCTGGACCAGGCGGCCGCCCGGTTGGGCCGGCCTTCCGGCCTGATCGCGCGGGCGCAACTGCAGTGCTCGCATCTGGCGCAGCGGATGCACTTTGGCGCCTTGTCCAAGCTGGAGCGTCTGGCCCAGTCGCGTCAGCGCCTGGGCGAGCGATTGCCGCATGCGCTGACGCAGGCGATCGGCGAGCAGCACCGGCGTCTTGCGCAAGCCGACACCCACCTTCAGCTGCTGGACCCTTCGCTGGTCCTGCAGCGCGGCTACGCCTGGCTGTCGGATTCGCAGGGCCACGCCCTCACCAGCGTCGCCCAACTGGTGCCCGGCACCACGGTGAGCGCACGCATGGCCGACGGCCAGGCGCGGCTGAATGTGCTGGAGACCGTGAAGTCGCGGCCCGGTACTACAGGCAAGGCCAATGAATAGTTTCTAGAATGCGCGCTTTCACGTAGACATCATCATCAACCCTCCACGAGAAATAGACATGGAACACGTTCTTCCTCCCCTTCCGTACGCCATCGACGCCCTCGCGCCCGAATACTCCAAGGAAACCATGGAGTACCACTACGGCAAGCACCACAACGCTTACGTCGTGAACCTGAACAACCTGCAAAAGGGCACCGAGTTCGAGAGCATGACGCTGGAGGAAATCGTCAAGAAATCCAGCGGCGGCATCTACAACAACGCAGCCCAGATCTGGAACCACACCTTCTTCTGGAACTGCATGAAGCCGCAAGGCGGTGGCGCGCCCACCGGCGCCCTGGCCAAGGCCATCGATGCCAAGTGGGGCAGCTTCGATGCCTTCAAGGAAGCCTTCGTGAAGTCCGCCGTGGGCAACTTCGGCTCGGGCTGGACCTGGCTGGTGAAGAAGGCCGACGGCAGCGTCGACATCGTGAACACCGGTCCCGCCGGCACGCCGCTGACCACCGCCGACACCGCACTGATGACGGTCGACGTGTGGGAGCATGCCTACTACATCGACTACCGCAACCTGCGCCCGAAGTTCGTCGAGACCTTCCTGGCCAAGCTGGTCAACTGGGACTTCGCCGCCAAGAACTTCGGCTGATCCGACAAGCAGCCTGAAGCAGAAAAGCCGGCGCGACGCCGGCTTTTTCTTTCTTGGGTTGCGCGCTTCAGCGCGCGGGCTGGAACGGGGTGCCGGTGAGATGGAACCCCTTCTTGATGTTCTTCTTGGCAAACCAGCCCTGGTTCATTTCCAGCACGTAGCGCACCGGCTCTTCGGAGCAATGGTTGTCGGTGGTCTGCGGCTTCATGTCCACCAGATTCACGATGCGGCCGTCGTCGGCGACGAAGGCGGCAGTCAGCGGCAGCAGCGTGTTCTTCATCCAGAAGCACTGGGGTGCAGCCTGCTCGAAGACGAACAGCATGCCCTCTTGCTGGGGCATTTCCTTGCGGTACATGAGGCCGACCTGGCGCTCCAGTGGCGCAGCCGCCACCTGGGCATCGATTTGGTACATGCCGGCGCCGATCCGCACGCGCTGGAGATCCATCTGCGGCGAACCCGTGCCCTGGGCAAAGGCGGCAGGCTGTACAAAACAATTGGCCAGAACAACGAGCGACAGGAAAAAAGTACGGGGCGACATCGGGCGATCAACTTTGAAATGCGCAAAGGCGTATTTTCGCGCTAAAGCTTAGCGTGAAATTGGCCGCAATGATTGGCGTCAGCAATCTGAAAGGGAGAAGGGGCAGCGCACAAATAAAAAAGCGCCCGCAGGGGGCGCTTTTTTGCCAAGAGGCGAATTACTTCGCGTTGGGCATGTCGGGCGTGCCGCCCTGCGTGGTCTTGGCGCGGCCAGGCTTGCGCTGGTCACGGGTCGACTTGCGGGCTTCGCCGGAGGCGGTAGCCTTGTCGCTGCCCACCACGGCCGATTCCGAAGAAGTGTTGGTGTCGCCGCCCGACTTGCGGACCTGGCCTTGCGGCTTCGAGTTCTTCTTGGCTTCCGCGCGCTGTTGCTGCGTGGTGTTCAGGTTGCCCTGTTCAGCCGTTTGACCGGCCGGGTTTTGCGCATAGGCGCCAGCGGCGAACAAGCCGGCAATCATCACTGCGAGTACTTTGCTCATTGTCGAATTCCTCTTTGGAAATGGTTTCGAGACGCCTCCCGGGGCCCAGAAGGTTCGTCAACAACGGGCCCGAGTGGCCGTGGGTTGACAGTCCGTAATCCCCGGTTGCGTCTAAAATTCTAAGGGTAATCTTTAGCTGGCTGGGGCAATGTGTTGTCCAAAGCCATCAAATTTGTCCGGAGCCTACCTCTCGCATGTCTTCTTATCAGCACATCAAAGTCCCGACCGAAGGCCAGAAGATCACGGTCAATGCTGACAATTCGCTCAATGTGCCCGATCAACCCATCATTCCGTATATCGAGGGGGACGGAACGGGTTTTGACATCACGCCCGTGATGCTCAAGGTGGTCGACGCTGCCGTTGCCAATGCCTATGGCGGCAAGCGCAAGATCCACTGGATGGAGGTTTATGCGGGAGAGAAGTCGACCAAGGTCTACGGCCCCGACGTCTGGCTGCCCGACGAAACCTTGGCGGCCGTGCGCGAGTACGTGGTGTCGATCAAGGGCCCGCTGACGACCCCGGTGGGCGGCGGCATCCGCTCCCTCAACGTGGCGCTGCGCCAGGAACTCGACCTGTATGTCTGCCTTCGCCCGGTGCAATATTTCGACGGCGTGCCCAGCCCGGTCAAGGAGCCGCAGAAGACCAACATGGTGATCTTCCGCGAGAACTCCGAGGACATCTACGCGGGCATCGAGTTCGAAGCCGAGAGCGACAAGGCCAGGAAGCTCATCAAGTTCCTGCAGGACGAATTCGGCGTCAAGAAAATTCGCTTTCCGGCTACCTCGGGCATCGGCGTCAAGCCGGTCTCGCGGGAGGGCACCGAGCGCCTGGTGCGCAAGGCGATCCAGTACGCCCTCGACAACGACAAGCCCAGCGTTACCTTGGTGCACAAGGGCAACATCATGAAGTTCACCGAGGGTGCCTTCCGCGACTGGGGCTACGGCCTGGCCGCCAAGGAGTTCGGCGGCGAACTGATCGACGGCGGGCCGTGGATGAAGGTGAGGAATCCCCGCACGGGCAAGGACATCACCATCAAGGACAGCATCGCCGACGCCTTCCTGCAGCAGATCCTGCTGCGCCCTGCCGAGTACAGCGTGATCGCCACGCTCAACCTGAATGGCGACTACATTTCCGACGCCTTGGCGGCCCAGGTGGGCGGCATCGGCATTGCCCCCGGCGCCAACATGAGCGACACGGTGGCCATGTTCGAAGCCACCCATGGCACTGCGCCCAAGTACGCCGGCAAGGACTACGTCAATCCAGGTTCCGAGATCCTGTCGGCCGAGATGATGCTGCGCCACATGGGCTGGAAGGAAGCGGCCGACCTGATCATCAGCTCGATGGAAAAGTCCATTGCCAGCAAGCGGGTCACGTACGACTTTGCCCGCCTCATGGAAGGCGCGACGCAGGTCAGCTGTTCCGGCTTCGGCCAGGTGATGATCGAGAACATGTGACAGGCGCTTGAGCCGCCCGATCCAGAGAAAGCCCCGGTGCCGTCGAAAGCGCCGGGGCTTTTTGCATCCGGCGGGTAAAGCTGCCAATGGCGGGTCATCTGGGGCGAGTCGAGCGCCGTTGAAGTGGCTCCGGGTCCCATAGAAAGCAGACAAATGCAGACCTCGATGACACCCGCGGCCATCGCCCTGAACCGGCTGGGCCTTGGCGCTCGCGCAGATGAGCCGCTGCTGCCCGGAGACGGCCGACGCTGGGTGCTCGACCAGTTCGGCCGCTATCAGGCTCGTGCGCCGGGTTGGGAGGGCGTGGCAAGTTCGGCCTCGCAGGTCGCCGATCGTGCCCGCGGGCTTCGCGATGTGCGCGATGCGCCGGAGAGCGAGCGGGCTGCCCTGCGGCAGGCGCTCAATCGCAACAACCGGGAGACCTACCTGAACGCCGTGGGCGTGCGAATGGGCAGTGCGCTCGAAACGCCCACGCCGTTCGTCGAGCGCATGGTTCATTTCTGGTCGAACCATTTCGCCGTGTCGATCGACAGGGTGGAGGTCCTGCCCCTGGCCGGATCATTCGAGGCAGAGGCCATCCGGCCCCACGTGCTCGGGCGGTTCAGGGACATGCTGCTGGCCGTGGAGCAGCACCCGGCCATGCTGTTCTACCTGGACCAGGTGCGTTCCATCGGCCCCGAAAGCATGGCCGCGGCACGCGCGGCGCAGCGCACCGGCGCCAAGGCGCGCGGCCTGAACGAGAACCTGGCGCGCGAGATCCTGGAGCTGCACACGCTCGGCGCGCGCAGCGGCTACACCCAGGACGACGTGATCGAACTGGCGCGGGCCCTGACCGGGTGGACGGTGGCCGGCTTCGATCGCCCGCCGCCCGGCTCGGAGCCCGGCACCTTTGTCTTCCAGCCTGCACTGCACGAGCCGGGGAGCCGGCAGGTCCTTGGCCGCAGCTACAGCGAAACCGGGCAGGCGCAGGCGCAAGCCATCCTGGTCGACGTGGCGACAGCGCCGGCCACTGCGCGCCACATCGCGACAAAGCTGGCGCGCCACGTCGTGTCGGATTCGCCGCCGCCGGCGCTGGTTGACCAGTTGGCCCAGGCCTTCATGCGCAGCGGCGGCGACCTGCCCACGCTCTATACCGTCCTGGTCCAGTCAGCCGAAACCTGGTCGTCCCAGCCCGCCAAATTCAAGACGCCCTGGGAATGGTCGATGTCCTCGATGCGCGCGCTGGGCTGGCGCGACGTGCCGCCCCGGCAGATCATCGCCATGCTCAACCAGTTGGGCCAGCCCGTCTGGCGCCCCGGGTCACCGGCCGGCTACGATGATCTGGCCGCGAGTTGGGCGGCACCCGATGCGTTGCTGCGCCGAGTCGAGCTTGGTCAGCGCCTGGCTGCCCAGCTGGGCGATGCGGTCGATGCGCGCAGCCTGGCGCAGCGGGTGCTGCCAGGCTCTCTGGGCGACTCGAGCGCGCGCGCCATCGCGCGGGCCGAGAGCGGACGGATGGCGCTGGCCTTGCTGCTGGCCTCGCCAGAATTTCAAAGGAGATAGGCATGAGGCAATCGCGACGCAATTTCCTCGCGGGGGCAGCCATGGTCGGCGCCGGCGCCTGGCTGTGCGGGCCTTCGCTGGCACTTGCGCGGGTCGAGTCGGAGCGCCGCTTCGTCTTCGTGATCCAGCGCGGCGCGGCGGACGGGCTGAACATCGTCATTCCGTATGCCGACCCGGGCTATGCGCGCCTGCGCGGCGCGCTCGCGCTGGCACCCGACGATGCCCATCGCCTGGACGGCACTTTCGCCCTGCATCCCTCTTTGACGGAAGCGGCCAGGATGTATGCCTCCGGCGAGGCCTTGCTGGTGCATGCCGTGGCAACGCCGTACCGCGACCGCTCGCATTTCGACGGCCAGAACGTGCTCGAAACCGGCGGCACCAGCCCCTACCAGGTGAAGAACGGCTGGCTGAACCGATTGCTGCCCCTGCTGGCACGCGGCGGCGAGAAAGCGATTGCGCTCGCACCCACGGTGCCGATGGCGCTGCGCGGGCCCGCGGAAGTCGGCTCCTACGCGCCGTCGTCGCTGCCGCAGCCCAGCGACGATCTGCTGGCGCGTGTCGGCGATCTCTACCAGGACGATCCACAGCTGCAGCCGCTGTGGGCCGAAGCCATGGGCAACCTTTCGATGGCCGGCCGTGTGGGCCAGCGGCAGGACGCCGCGGCGCTCGGCAAGCTGGCGGCAAGCTTTCTCGCCAAGCCCGACGGGCCGCGCATCGCCATGATCGAGACGGGAGGCTGGGACACGCACAGCGCCCAGAACGGCCGGCTGGCGGCCCAGCTCAAGGCGCTGGACACCCTGATCGCCTCGCTTCGCGACGGGCTGGGCGAGGCCTGGCGCACCACCACCGTTCTGGTCGCAACCGAGTTCGGGCGAACCGCGGCTGCCAACGGCACTGGCGGCACCGACCATGGCACCGGCGCCGCGGCCATGCTGTTCGGCGGCGCGGTGCAGGGCGGCCGCGTGCTGGCGGACTGGCCAGGACTGGGGGCTTCGTCGCTCTACGAAGGGCGCGACCTGCGGCCGACGCAAGACCTGTACGCCGTCATGGCCGCCAGTGCCGGCGAGACCTTCGGGGTGGATCCGCAGAAGGTGTCGCGCGCGGTGTTCGCGGGGGCTCGGGTGGCGGGACTGCCGCAGCATCTTGTACGGGCTTGAGTCGTGCCCTGAATAGAAGTGGCGCGGCGCCGATATCCTGCTGTAACAGTGGCGCGAAAGGCCGGTGGCAGCCGTGCCGTCGTGCACAAAGCATTGCCCTTGATTTGTCGGGAATGCGCCACCAAATCAAACGGGTCCGGCACGGCCTGTGCCCGCTCGATAGAATGATTTTCATGGCTACCCGAATCCCTCCCGTTCCAAAGACACCGCCGGCCACCAAGCCTGCGCGGGACGACGGCGACTCCGTGGTTCTGGAGCGCCGTCCGCAGAAAACCGCGCCACCTCAGATGTACCAGGTGGTCATGCTCAACGACGACTACACCCCCATGGAATTCGTGGTGGTGGTCATCCAGGAATACTTCAACAAGGACCGGGAGACTGCCACCCAGATCATGCTCAAGATCCACCTGGACGGCCGCGGCGTCTGCGGGGTGTACTCCCGCGATCTGGCGGCCACCAAGGTCAATCAAGTGATGGAAGCTGCGCACCAGGCGGGCCATCCGCTGCAGTGCGTGAGTGAACCGGTTGAATAAGTGCGACTCCAACCCACTTAAGTAGATATTTACAGCAAGGCAAAAGGAAATCACATGATTGCCCAGGAACTGGAAGTCAGCTTGCACATGGCCTTCGTCGAGGCCAGGCAGCAGCGCCACGAGTTCATCACCGTGGAGCACCTGCTGCTCGCTTTG
>JAFECZ010000259.1 GCA_018241905.1 Pseudomonadota bacterium | reverse complement strand
GGCGACGGCACCGGTTCGCCCGCCGCGGCGGCCCGCTGGACTGCCTCGGCGCGCCGGGCGAGTTCGGTGATCGTCACGGGAGGCGTCACGACGACGACGCGGGCTGCTGCACCACGTCGGCTACAGGGGCGCCAGTGAGTTTTTCGAGTTCGGCCGGACTGAGCTTGACCACCGCGTGCGGATGGCCGGCGGCCGCCCAGATTTCATTGAAGCGGAACAGCTCGCGGTCGATGAGCGTGACCGGCTCGGTGGCGTGCGCGAAGGGCGACACGCCGCCGATGGAAAAGCCGGTGGCGGCCTTCACGAAGTCGGCATCGGCGCGGCCCGTCTTGCCCACGATGGCATCGACCTTCTTCTCGTCCACGCGGCGGTCGCCCGATGCGACGACCAGCACCGCCACGTTGTCGCTCTTGCGCTTGAAGATGATGCTCTTGGCGATCTGCCCGACGTCGATGCCCAGCGCATCGGCCGCCTGCTGCGCGGTGCGCGCGGCGTCGTCGAGCATCTGCGGCGCGTGCGGATGGCCGGCGGACTGGAGCAGGCGGGCGACGCGCTGGACGGTTTCGGGGAGGGCTGTGAGTTCGGCGCCGCACATGGGGCTTCTTCCTTCGGGCATGGGTGATCAATGATCGAAGCGCCCGAGTTTAGGCGCCTGTCTATTTCGACGCGGGCGCCGCGCCCGGAAACCACTCGGTGTGCTGGTCGCCGCTGCGGCCCCAATAGGTGACGCGCTGCCCGCGCAGAAAGGCGATGTAGCCCTGCACGCCGGCCGTCATCGCGCGGTGGACGAAGTCGCGGTAGGGCTGGTTCTTCTGCTGGCTGTCGAGGATGTTGGCGCGCAGCGCCGGTGCGTCGAAGTCCGCGGCCACCGCCGGCAGGTCTTCGTACGGGATGGGCGTGGTCACCGTATCGCCCTTGGCGCTGTAGAAGGTCTTGCGCAATGCGACGAAGTCGACGTGGTAGTACTCGCAGCCGGTTTCGATGAGCCGGCGGACCACCTCGGGGAACGGGACGGTGCCCGCCAAGGTTGCGCGCGCGGCTTCGGTGACGATTTCGCTGTTCATGTTTTCCTCCCTGCCAGGCGGCTCTCGCACTATCCCGCCCGCTTGTTCAGGATCGCCGTGGCCGCCCGCGACGCCGGCTTGCGCCCCAGCGCCTCGCTGATGTACGCCCCCGCATCGATGAGCCTGTCCAGGTCGATGCCGGTGTCGATGCCCATGCCCTGCAGCAGGTACACCACGTCCTCGGTGGCCACGTTGCCGGTGGCGCCCTTGGCATAGGGGCAGCCGCCCAGGCCGGCGCTGGACGACTGGAAGTTCCACACACCCAGCTCGAGCGAGGCCAGCGTGTTGGCCAGCGCCTGGCCGTAGGTGTCGTGGAAGTGGCCCGAGATCTGGTCCACGCCGAAATGCGCCAGCGTGGCTTCGAGCGCGGCCTGCACCTTGCGCGGCGTGCCCACGCCGATGGTGTCGGCCACGTCCACTCGCTCCACGCCGATGCCCTTCATCAGCCCGGCCAGCATGCCCACGCGCTCGGGCGCGATCTCGCCTTCGTACGGACAGCCGACGGTGCACGACATGGCGCCGCGCACGGCAATGCCCTTTTCGCGCGCCGCCTGCACCACCGGCGCAAAGCGCTCGATGCTCTCGGCAATGGAGCAGTTGATGTTGCGCTGGCTGAAGGCCTCGCTGGCGGCGCCGAACACCACGATCTCGTCGGGCCACTCCTGGCGCGGCGCGGCCACCGCGGCCTCGAAGCCCTTCATGTTGGGCGTGAGCACCGAGTAGCGCACGCCAGGCTTGCGCCGCAGGCCGTGCATGACCTGCGCGTTGTCCGCCATCTGCGGCACCCACTTGGGGCTGACGAAGCTGGTGACCTCGATTTCCTTCAGGCCCGCATCTTCCAGGCGCTGGATGAGGCCCAGCTTGACCTCGGTGGACACCGGCTGCTTCTCGTTCTGCAGGCCGTCGCGCGGGCCGACGTCGATGATGCTGACGCGGGATGGGTAGTTCATGATGGGCTTGTCCTTTCGTGTCTCGTCTCTCTCAGTAGCCACGGACCTCAATAGCCACGGACCGTATCGACCACCCCGGCCACGGGCTGGCCACGCCCCATCGCGCGGATCTTGCCGGCGATCTGCGCCACGGTTTCGTCGCGCAGGGTGCGCGCCGAGGCATGCGGCGTGACGGTGATGCGCGGATGGCGCCAGAACGGGTGGTCGGCCGGCAACGGCTCGGTCTGGAACACGTCCAGCGTGGCACCCGACAACTGGCCCGAGTCGAGCAGCGGGATCAGGTCGTCTTCCACCAGGTGCGCGCCGCGCGCCACGTTGATGAGGTAGCCGCCGAACTGCAGCTTGCTCAGCGTGTCGTGCCGCAGGATGCCGCGCGTGTCGGGCGTCAGGGGCAACAGGCACACCAGCACCTTGCTGGCGGCGAGGAACTCGTTCAGCTGCGCCTCGCCGGCAAAGCCGCGCACGCCTTCCACCTCGCGCGGCGAACGGCTCCAGCCGTTGACCGGAAACTCGAAGTGCTGCACTGCCTGGGCCACGCGCTGGCCCAGCACGCCCATGCCCATGATGCCCACCGGAAAGTCCTGGCGCTGGCGCGGCCGGCGGTAGGTCCATTCGCCGTCCTTCGCGGCTTCCTGGTAGTAGTCCAGTTCGCGGAAGTGGCGCACCAGCGCGTGGCAGACGAACTCGGCCATCTGCACCGCCATGCCGCCGTCGTCGATGCGCACCAGCTGTGTCCGGGGCGGCAGCTTCAGCTTCAGGATCGCGTCCACCCCGGCGCCGATGTTGAAGAGGGTCTTCAGGCCCGGCGCCTGTTCGTCGAGCATCTGCTGCGGCGGCGCCCAGACGACGGCATGGTCGGCCTGCGGCGCGCCGGGCGCCCAGACGTCGACCTCGGCATCGGGCAGCGCCTCGCGCAGCGCCTTGATCCAGGGTTCGGGACGGTTGTCGGTGAGGTAGACGGTGATTCGCATGGCTGCGAGCTTATTCCCAAGCGTGCCGGTCACCGTCTACCCGGGGCTTTCAGGCCGCCAGGCGCAGCAGTTCGGCGCCTTCGGTCACCTGGTCGCCGGGCTGGTAGAGCAGCTCTTCCACGGTGCCGTCGGCCGGGGCGGCAATGGTGTGCTCCATCTTCATCGCCTCCATCACCGCCAGCGGCTGGCCGCGCGTGACCTTGTCGCCGGCCTTGACGGCAAAGGACACCACCTTGCCCGGCATCGGCGCCGTCAGGCGCCCGCCTTCGGCCTGCGTGTCGCCTGCATGGGCGAGCCGGTCGATGGCGGTGATGCGCGTGGCGCCCTGGGTGCCGAAGATGTAGGCGGTGCCGCCCAGCTCGTCGACGCGCACCGTGTGGCGCCGGCCATTGAACTCGACCTCGGTCTCGCCGTCGGGCAGGCGGCCGATTACCAGCGGGCCGTGCACCTCGCCCACCTTCAGGTCGAAGGTGCCGTCATGCAGGTAGCGCAGTTGCGCCTCGTGCTTGTCGCCGTGGAACTCGAAGCTGAAGGGACGTGCCGGCGCGCCCAGTGCGCGCCAGCCGTCGCGGCGGCTGAAGGGGTCGCGGCCCGCGCTTTCCTGCTCCTGCAGCACGGTGTTGCCCACGGCGGCGGCCACGGCCAGGGGCAGGCCCAGCGGCTCCTGGTTGAAGAGCACCGCGCGCTCGCGCTCGATCAGGGCCGTGTCCAGCCTGGCCTGCGAGAAGGATTCGGTGCGCAGCACGCCGCGCAGGAACTGCACGTTGGTCGCCAGGCCCACGATGTGCGTCTGCGCCAGTGCGGCATCGAGCCGCGCCAGCGCCTCGGCGCGCGTGGCGCCGTGCACGATGAGCTTGGCGATCATCGAGTCGTAGAAGGGCGAGATCTGGCCGCCCTCGCGCACGCCGTCGTCCACGCGAACGGGGCTGCGCTCGAAGCTGCTGTGCGCGGGCTTGCGGTACACGTGCAGCGTGCCGGTGGCTGGCAGGAAGCCGTTGTCGGGGTTCTCGGCACAGATGCGCGCCTCGATGGCGTGGCCGTGGATCTTCAGCTCGTCCTGCCTCAGCGGCAGCGGCTCGCCGGCCGCCACGCGAAGCTGCCACTCCACCAGGTCAAGCCCGGTAATGGCTTCGGTGACCGGGTGCTCCACCTGCAGCCGCGTGTTCATCTCCATGAAGTAGAACTTCATCGCGTCCGGGTCTTCGTAGCCACCGGTCTGCTCCACGATGAACTCCACCGTGCCGGCGCCCACGTAGTTGACGGCGCGCGCGGCATTCACCGCCGCCTCGCCCATCTTCTTGCGCATGGCCTCGGTCATGCCGGGCGCAGGCGCTTCTTCCAGCACCTTCTGGTGGCGCCGCTGCACCGAGCAGTCGCGCTCGAAGAGGTAGACGTAGTTGCCGTGCATGTCGCCGAACACCTGGATCTCGATGTGGCGCGGGCGCTGCACGTACTTCTCGATCAGCACCGCATCGCTGCCGAAGCTGTTGATGGCCTCGCGCTGGCACGACGCCAGCGCCGCCGCGAAGTCCTCGCTCTTCTCGACGATTCGCATGCCCTTGCCGCCGCCGCCCGCGCTGGCCTTGATGAGCGCCGGATAGCCGATGCGGTCGGCCTCGCGCTGCAGAAGCTCGGCGCCCTGCTCCGCGCCGTGGTAGCCCGGCACCAGCGGCACGCCCGCCTTTTCCATCAGGCGCTTGGATTCGGCCTTCAGGCCCATGGCCAGGATGGCTTCGGCCGGCGGGCCGATGAACACGAGGCCTGCCTTGGCGCAGGCGCGGGCGAAGTCCTCGTTCTCCGACAGGAAGCCGTAGCCCGGGTGCACCGCCTGCGCGCCCGTGGCCTTGGCGGCCTCCAGGATCTTCTCCCAGCGCAGGTAGCTGTCCTTGGGCGCGCTGCCGCCCAGGTGGATGGCTTCGTCGCAGGCGCGCACATGGTTGGCGTGCGTATCGGCGTCCGAATACACGGCCACGGTCTGGATGGCCATGCGGCTGGCGGTGGCGGCGACGCGGCAGGCGATCTCTGCGCGATTGGCGATAAGAATTTTCTTGAACATGGAATCAGTCCCCGGAGGAGTTCTTCTTGATCTGGAAGGCGGGCGTCACGCCCGGATCGGGACGGCCGCTGAAGATGCGGGCGAGCCGGCCAAACAACGACTTGAGAAAGCGCCAGCTCTTGTGGATGAGCCAGACGCTGAGAATGAGCACCAGCACGAGCAGCACGCCGAACACGAGCGGGTGCGACACGGCCAGCCACAAGCTGGCAGGCACCGCACTGTCTTCGACCAGCGAGGCGCCCACGTTGGTGAACGGCTCGGGCGAGGTGTTGATGGCAGCGCGCGTGGTGGCCTTGGCGACGTGCGCCGTGGCTGCGAGCCCGCCACCGACGATGGCCGCCACCAGCGCCATCGCGCCGTGGTCCACGCCGAACACGCCGGCCGCCAGCGCGGCGCCGGCCGGCACGCGGATCACCGTGTGGACGATGTCCCACAACGAATCCAGGCCCGGGATCTTGTCGGCGAAGAACTCGACGAACACCATGAAGCCGCTGGCGATCAGCACCGCCGGATGCGCCAGCAGCTGCAGCCCGCTGGGCAGCGGTATCCAGCCCAGGTAGCCGGCCAGCCCGATGAGAAAGACCACCAGGTACAGGCGCACGCCGCTGGCCCAGCCGAGGGCGCCGGCCAGGGCAATGAGTTCGGGCGTGGTCAAGCTGTCCATGGCGGCTTCGCTTCAGCTCAGAGCAACCAATTGGGCTTGCGCTTCTGGAGGAAAGACTGGACGCCTTCGCGCCCTTCCTCGCTCGCACGGATGTCGGCAATGCCCTGCACCGTCTGCGCCACCAGCGCGTCGTCGATCTCGCGGCCGGCCACGTCGTCGATCAGCTTCTTGCAGGCGCGCACCGCGGCCGGGCTGGCGCTGCACAACGCCTTGGTCAATGCATCGATCCTGGCGTCGAGCTCGTCGGCCGTCACCACTTCATGCACCAGGCCGATGCGATGCGCCTCGGCCGCCGAGAAGCGCTCGGCCGTGAGGAAGTAGCGCTGCGCCGAGCGCGTGCCCATGGCTCGCAGCACGTAGGGGCTGATGGTGGCGGGAATCAAGCCGATCTTCACCTCGCTCAGGCAGTAGCCGGCCGTGTCCACGCTCACCGCCATGTCGCAGGCGGCCACCAGGCCCATGCCGCCGGCATAGACGTCGCCCTGCACGCGGGCGATCACCGGCTTGGGGCTTTCGTGGATGGCGCGCAGCATGCTCGCCAGGCCGGCTGCGTCCTGCGTGTTCTGCTCGCGCGTGAAGTCGGCCGCGCGGCGCATCCAGTTGAGGTTGGCGCCGGCGCAGAAGGCCGGGCCGCGCGCACCCAGCACGATCACCCGCACATCGGCCTTGCCGCTGGCCAGCGCAAACGCCCGGCTCAGTTCGCCGATGACCTCGTCGTCGAAGGCATTGCGAAGCTCGGGGCGGTTGAGCCAGATGCGGGCCACCGGGCCTTCGGCCTGCAGCTCCAGCGTGTTGAAGGTGGTGTTGTCGTCCGTGCTCATGAGTTGCCTGCCTCCTGGTGCAGTAGAAAAGACCAGTCCAGCTCGGGCGCCGGCCGGTCCATGCCGGTGAGTGCCGCCGAGATCTGGCCGCGGTGGTGGGTCGGGTGGTTGAAAGCGTGACCGAGCGCGAGTGCGTACGGAACGCACATCGCCTGGCCGTCGCTGCGGGTGTAGTCCAGCTCGTCGTCGAAGCGGGATGCATCGAGCCCCTCGATCCAGGGCGACCAGCGGCGTGTGGCCGCCTTGAGCGCCGCCACCAGCGGGTCGCGCTCGTGATAGAGCTCGGTGTCCAGCGCCAGGCGCGGCGAAACGCCTTCGGCCAGGCGCGCATGCCAGAGGTTGTCGGTCACCAGCAGGTGGTTCACCGTGCGGTGTATCGAGCCGAAGTAGAGCTTGCAGTCCTGGTGCCACTGCGTGTCGTTCAGGTGCGCCAGGTGTTCGTCCAGCAGGCGCGCCGTGGCCCATGCGTGGTAGCGCGCGAGTGCGGTGAAATAGCTCTTGATCTGCATGGCGAAGCTCGCTGCCCGCTTACATGCGGAACACGCCGAAGCGCGGCTCGGGCACCGGGGCGTTGCGCGTGGCGGCCAGGCCCAGCGCCAGCACGCGGCGTGTGTCGGCCGGGTCGATGATGCCGTCGTCCCACAGCCGGGCCGTGGCGTAGTACGGGTGGCCCTGGCGCTCGTACTGGTCGCGGATCGGCTTCTTGAAGCCCTCTTCCTCCTCCGCGCTCCACTGGCCGCCCTTGGCCTCGATGCCGTCGCGCTTGACGGT
>JAFECZ010000258.1 GCA_018241905.1 Pseudomonadota bacterium | reverse complement strand
GGCCTTGGAGTCGTTGGGCGTGATGAGGATGGTCTTGGCGCCGGCCGCCATCATGTTCTCGATGGCCGTGACCTGGCCCGCGTTGTCCCCGTCGGCCTTGCCGGCCGCGCTCAGCAGCTTGGCGCCCTGCTCCTTGGCCGCGGCCTGCGCGCCTTCCTTCATCTTCACGAAGAAGGGGTTGGTGTCGGTCTTGGTGATCAGGCCGATGACGGGCGCGTCGGCGGCAAAGGCGCAGGTCGCGGCGGCGACCAGGCCGGCCACGGCAACGACGGACGTGATGGCAAGGCGAGTCTTGTTCGGCATGGGTTGTCTCCTTGAAGCGTGTGACATGAGGAAAGTCGGTAGCGCGTGGTTGAAATTCTGGCTGGTCGGAATTGATAAATCAATTCGATTTATTAAGTACTTTCCCGGGTGCCGGCCCTGCCCCTCCTGCGCGATGCTCGCCCGCGGCCCAGGCGTAATCTCGCGCCTGGCACTCAATGAAACGGGAGAGAAGCAAATGTTTGTCGTATGTGGCGAAGCCCTCATGGACGTATTCGCCGCCGGGGACACCCCCACCGGCACCACGCTGGACGCGCGCGTGGGCGGGTCGCCTTTCAACGTGGCCGTAGGGCTGGCGCGGCTGGCCCAGCCGGTGGCCTTCTTCAGCGCCGTCTCCAGCGGCTTCCTGGGCGAGCGGCTGATGCAGACGCTGCACGCCGAAGGGGTGGACTGCGCCAGCGTGACGCGGCTGGACGCGCCCACCACGCTGGGCCTGGTGGGGCTGGATGCCAAGGGCGTGCCCTCGTACAGCTTCTACGGCGACAACTGCGCCGACCGTCTTCTGGGCGCCGAGGCACTGGCCCTGCTGCCGCAGCGCATCAGTGCATTGCAGGTGGGCTCGTACGCCACCGTGGTCCAGCCCATTGCGGCAACGCTGCGTACACTGGTCGAGCGCGAGCACCGCCGCACGCCCGTGTGCTACGACCCCAACGTGCGCCTCAACGTCGAGCCGTCGCTGGCGCCCTGGCGCGACATGCTGCAGTGGATGCTGCCGCGCACGCACCTGCTCAAGATCAGCGAGGAAGACCTGCACCTGCTGCGCCCCGGCGCGGAGCCCGCACGCTTTGCGGGCGAAGCCCTGGCCGCCGGCGTGGGGCTGGTGGTGGTCACGCGCGGCGCCGAGGGCGCGGCCGCCTGGACGCGCAAGGGCGAGGCAAGCGTGCCCGCGCAGGCCATGCCGGTGATTGACACGGTGGGCGCGGGAGACACTTTCCAGGCCTCACTGCTCACCTGGCTGGCCGAGCATGGCTGCCTGGGCATCGAGGCCATTGGCGCCTTGTCGTCGGCCCAGTTGCGCGACGCCGTCGGCTTCGCGGTGGCGGCGGCCGCCATCACCTGCTCGCGCCGCGGGGCCGACCTGCCCCGGCGCAACGAGCTGCCCTGAAGCACTCACAAAGGGGGCCGATGCAGGGCTTGCCTCCGGAATCAGGCATCATCCGCCGCAAAACTTCATCGGCAGAGGAAAGCCGGTGAGCCAAAACGGAGGAAATCAATGTCGCGAATCCTGGCGCTTTCTTTTGCGCTGCTGATGCTCGTGCTGGGGGCGCCTGGCGCCGCTACGGCACAGACACAGGTCAATCCCCCGGCGGCTGCGCCGGTTCTGCCCGGCGCCGCCGAACCGGCCGAGGTCGTGGTGCAGCACCGCAAGGTCGCGCTGCTGCGCGGCACCTTCATGGGCGTGTTGCCTGCCGAGCGCGCGCGCCGCGCCGTGCAGAGCGTCGACGAACTGCTGGACAAGGCGGGCCCCGGGCAGGTCACGGTCACCGATGCACCGCAGGGCAAGGTGCTGCTGATCGACGGCGCCTTCGCCTTCGTGCTGATGCCCGAGGACGCCGATGCCCCGCGCGGGCAGACGCTGCAAGCTCTCGCGCAGGACGCCGCCCAGGCCCTGACCCACGCCATCGACGAGACCCGCGAGGCACGCGACAAGGGGCGGCTGCTGGACGCGGCGCTCTACAGCGTGCTGGCAACAGCGGTCTTCGTGTTCGTGGTGTGGATGGCCCTGCGCATCCGGCGCGCGGTGGCGGCACGCACCAGCGCCCTGCTCGCATCCAAGGCGGCCGACATCCAGGTGGGCGGGCTCGGCATCCTGCATCCGACCCGGGTGCGCGTCGCGGCCCAATGGGTCGTGGGCGTGGGTATCTGGCTGGTGGTGGCCATGCTCACCTACGAATGGCTGGTGTATGTGCTCAAGCGCTTTGCCTACACGCGGGCCTGGGGCGAGCAGCTTGGCGGCTTCCTGTTCGGGGTGCTGCGGCGCATCGGCACCGGCGTGCTCGATGCACTGCCCGACCTGGCCGTGGCGCTGTGCATCTTCCTGCTGGCGCGCGGCGTGGTGGTCATGGTGCGCCCCATGTTCGACCGCGCCGAACGCGGGTGGAGCAACCTCCCATGGCTGGACCGCGACCTGGCCGTGCCCACCCGCCGCATCTTCAACACCGCGGTGTGGCTCTTTGCGCTGGCCATGGCCTACCCGTACCTGCCGGGCGCGCAGAGCGATGCGTTCAAGGGCATCTCGGTGCTGGTGGGCCTCATGCTCACGCTGGGCGGCTCCAGCCTGGTGGGCCAGGGCGCCAGCGGCCTGATCCTGATGTATTCGCGCACCATCCGGGTGGGCGAATACGTGCGCATCAACGACCAGGAAGGCACCGTCACCGAACTGGGCACCTTCACCACGAAGATCCGCACCGGCCTGGGCGAAGAAATCAGCATGCCCAACTCGGTGATCATGAGTTCGGTCACCAAGAACTACTCGCGCACGGTGCGCGGGCCGGGCTACATCCTGGACGCCACGCTCACCATCGGCTACGACACGCCGTGGCGCCAGGTCGAGGCCATGATGACCGAGGCGGCGCGCCGCACCGACGGCGTTCTGGCCACACCGGCACCCAACGTGTTCAAGACCGCGCTGTCCGACTTCTACGTGGAGTACCGCCTGGTGTGCCAGGCCATTCCCTCGCAGCCGCGCCCTCGCGCCGAGGTGATGCAACTGCTGCACTCGCACCTGCTGGACGTGTTCAACGAGAACGGCGTGCAGATCATGTCGCCGCACTACTTCGCCGACCCGCCGCAGGCCAAGGTGGTGCCGCCGAGCCAGTGGTGGCCTGCACCGGCGCAGCGCCCGGGCGGCAGCGTCGAAACGAGCTGATGCCCATGCGCCACGCCCCTTCACTAGACTCGCCACTTCATCAACAGCTGCGTTACCCGGTGACACCCATGCACAGCCTGTCGACCCGCAACCACCTCTCCCACCTGTGCCTGGCCGCCGGCGCCCTGCTGCTGTCGGCCTGCACCACCGTCTCGCCATCGTCCTACGACATGACGACGAAGACCCCAAAGCAGATCACCACGGAAGACCTGGTGGACACCCGCCTGGGCACGCTGAAGTACTTCGACGGCATTCCCACCGCGGCCACCGCGCAGAAGGTGTACGACCAGCTGGACTTCAGCCGCGGCATCGAGGTCTTCCTCAACGGCATTCCCGGCGCATCGCTGGTGGCCATGCGGCGCGGCATGCGCCAGGTGGGCGCGGTGGACGGCACCATCGGCATCTGGGACGAGCTGCTGGACAGCAAGTCGCTCCTGCTCACCGGCAACACCGAGAGCGTGTACGCCTCCACCTGGATCGACCTGAAGAACGGCCCGGTGGTCATCGAGAGCCCTCCCAACACGCTGGGCGTGCTGGACGACTTCTGGTTCCGCTATGTCATGGACCTTGGCAATGCCGGGCCCGACAAGGGCCAGGGCGGCAAGTTCCTGGTGCTGCCGCCGGGCTACAAGGGTGAAGTGCCGCCCGGCTATTTCGTCGCGCGCTCGCCCACCTTCGGCAACTTGCTGGTGTGGCGCGGCTTCCCCGTGAATGGCGATCCGAAGCCGGCCTCCGAGGGCATCCGCAAGGTGGCGCGGGTGTATCCGCTGTCGGAGGCGGGACAGGCGCACGCGCCCAAGTTCGTGAACCTGTCGGGGCGCGCCTTCAACACCATCCACGCCAACGACTTCAGCTTCTACGGCGAGCTCAACGAGATCGTCCAGGAAGAACCGGAAGACTCCTACGGCCCGGACATGATGGGCCTGTTCAACGCCATCGGCCTGGTCAAGGGCCAGCCCTTCGAGCCCGACGGCCACATGAAGCGGCTGCTGAGCGACTCGGTGGCGGTGGGCAATGCAGTGGCGCGCTCACTCGACTTCCGCAGCCGCGACAAGCGCGTGAAGATCTACCCCGACGGGAACTGGAACACGCCTTTCGTGGGCGGCAGCTACGAGTGGCTCACGCCCGGCGGCGCGCGCAACTTCGACGCGCGCACCATGTTCTACTACGCCGCCACGGTCAACACGCCCGCGATGGCGGTGGCAATGCCCGGCGTGGGTTCACAGTACGCGTTGGCCAACCTCGACGTCGCGGGCAAGCCCTTCGACGGCAACCTCACCTACCGGCTGCGCGTGCCGGCCAACGTGCCGGTGAAGGACTTCTGGTCGGTGGTGGTGTACGACCCGCAGACCCGCTCGCTGCTGCAGACCGACCAGCGCTTTCCGAGCCTGTCGAGCAACACCCGGCCCCAGGCCAACGCAGACGGCAGCGTGGACGTGTACTTCTCGCCCAAGCGCCCCGCGAACGCCGCCAACTGGATCCAGACGGTGCCCGGCAAGAGCTGGTTCACCATCTTCCGTCTCTACGGGCCGCTCGCCCCCTGGTTCGACAAGAGCTGGCGACTGCCGGACATCGAGCCGCTCTGACGCTCTGACGCTCTGACGCTCTGAAACAGCGCAAAAGAAAAAGCCCGCCGCGTGTGCATGCGGCGGGCTTTTTTCATGGCGCCGGGAGATCAGCGGTAGCCGGTCTCGTTCGGGTTGTGGATGATCCAGATGAGGTTGCCGCTGGTGTAGTCGCCCATGCCGCCGCCGGCGAAGATCAAGCGGCCCTGGCCCTTGTAGGTCATCTCGAAGCGGTGGCGGTCGCTGCCGAAGTAGAACGGAATCCACGCCTTGCCCGTCACGTAGGCACCCTGGTCGGTGGGCTGGCCGGCGATGTCGGTCACCTGCTTCATCGGCATGCCGATCTGCAGGCTGGTGAACTTGGAGTTCTTGGCGGGGTTGCCGGTGATCTCGCCTTCGTAGCCGTTGATGCCCTTGACGGCGCGGCCGCTGCCGGCCTCGACCTTGGACGAATCGATCACGTTGCCTTGCGCATCCATGCCGGGCTTGGCCGCGCCGCCGGAAGCAGCGGGCTTGGCGGCGGGCGCTGCGGCAGCAGCCGTTGCCGTCGTTGCGGCTGCGGCAGCGGCCGGCTTGGCGGCGGCCGACTGGGCAGCAGGTGCTGCTTCGAGCGCGAAGTTGCTCGAGCAGTTGTCCAGCTCCAGCGATGCGTCCTGGCTCTTGGTTGCGGCCTTGTACGAGCGCACCTTGGCCGTCACCTCGCCGCCGTCGAAGCCGGTCTCGCTGGCGCGGCACGCAAAGTTGGCGCCGTCCACGCCGCTGGCGTCCCAGCTCTTGCCGTCGCCCTTGGCGAGCTCCACCGTCACGGTCTTGCCGACCAGCGCGCTTCGGATCTTGGCTGCGTTCTTGGTGGCCAGGGCCTGGCTCACCTGCTCCGACGTGAGGCCCGAAGCGGGCTTGCGGCGAACCATCTTGGGAGCGGCCGGCTCGGCAGGCGCTGCGGCGGTCTTGGCCGCGTCCGATTCGGCGGACGACTTCTGGCCCGATTGCAGGGTGCTGCAGCCCGCGGCCAGCAACGCCAGCGCCAGCGAACCCGTCAGAGAGAGATTGAGTGCCTTCATCTTCTTTCTTGTTTGAAAGTGCTTGGGAGGTTGTGCGGGCCAGCCCGGTGCAGGCGCCCAATTGGTAACAGCAGTTACCACTGGGATCCTACACGGGATCGCAAGAAGCGCATCCCTTCCGGAGGGGATCAGGCCCCGCGCGCATACCGCGCCGGCGGCTGGCCGACGTGGCGGCTGAAGGCCGTGCTGAAGGTGCTCGCAGAGCTGTAGCCCACGCGCTCGGCGACCTCGGCCAGCGCAAGCTCGCCACCGCGCAGCAGCTTCTTGGCCAGCGCCATGCGCCAGGCAACGAGGTACTCCATGGGCGCGACGCCCACCGCGCGGCTGAAGCGCTCGAAGAAGGCCGAGCGCGACAGCGCGGCCTCGCCGGCCAGCTGCTCCACGGTCCAGGGCTGCGACGGCTTCTCGTGCATCTGCCGGATGGCGGCGGCCAGGCGCGCATCGGCCAAGCCGCGCACCAGCCCGGGCGCGGCGGCCATGCCGCTGGACGAGCGCAGCGCCTCGATCAGCAGGACCTCGGCCAGACGTGCAAGCACCAGCTCGCGCCCTGCCCGCTGCCCGCGTGCCTCGTCGCCCACCAACTGCACCAGTGCCGACAGGCGCACCTCGCCGCGCACATGCACCAGTTGCGGCAGCAACGACACGAGCAGCGCCGCATCGGGCGACTCGAACACGAAGTATCCGCCCAGCAGCCGCACGTCGGGAGGCCCGCTCTGCCTGCCATGCCGCAGTTCGCCCTGCTGCCGCGATGCGCTGGCATGCGGGTCCATCTTCCTGAGCGTGGCCGGCGGCTCGAAGCTCGACATTGCGAAGCCGGGTGTTGCCGGCATCAGCACGAAATCGCCCGGCTCGAGCGTGATCTGCTCGTGCCCGTCCACCGCCAGCAGGCATGCGCCTTCGAGCACCGCGCAAAAGCTCGGATGACCGAACGCTGAATAGCGCACACCCCATCGCCCCGCGCCGCTGATGCCCTTGGAAAGCACCGTGCCGGGCCGCAGCAGCGAAATGACTTCAGACAAGGGGTCGGCCATGGCAGTCAGGACTATTGCAAATGAATTTGCGACTATTGATTGTAGTCAGTCCTGACGCGGCCTCCTAAAGTTGCACCCATCCCAACCACCAAAGGAATCGTGCAATGAAGACTGTCCTGATCACCGGATGCTCGTCCGGCTACGGCCTCGAAACCGCCCGACACTTTTTCGACAACGGCTGGTCCGTGGTCGCGACGATGCGCACGCCGCGCGACGGCCTGCTGCCGCGCTCCGAGCGCCTGCGCATGCTGCCGCTGGACGTCACCCAGCCCGAGAGCATTGCCGCGGCGCTGGCGGCGGCGGGCCCCATCGACGTGCTGGTCAACAACGCCGGCATCGGCGCACTCGGCGCGTTCGAGGCCACGCCGATGCGCACCGTACGCGAACTGTTCGAGACCAATACCTTCGGCACCATCGCGATGACGCAGGCGGTGCTGCCGCATTTCCGCCAGCGCGGCGCGGGCGTGATCGTCAACGTGACCTCCAGCGCGGTGCTGGCGCCCTTCCCGCTGGTGGCT